>PMJN01000346.1:2353-2552 GCA_003157445.1 Micrococcales bacterium | reverse complement strand
GGAGTTCGGATGGCTGGACAGGATGCCCTTCTTGCCGTCCGCCGGGGTCCAGTCGTTGCCCTTCCAGCCGGTGGCGTGGGCCGGCATGTTCTCCAGCCCCTCCCACCAGACATCACCGTCATCGGTCAAGGCGACGTTGGTAAAGACCGAGTTGCCCTTCTCTAGGGTGCGCATCGCGTTGGGGTTTGTCTTCGTGTTA
>PMJN01000346.1:0-2270 GCA_003157445.1 Micrococcales bacterium | reverse complement strand
AGCCAGCCCTCGTCGCGGGCGATCACGGAAGCGATACGCAGGCTGTAGCACTTCTTGCCCAGCAGGGCGTTGCCGCCATAGCCCGATCCGTAGGACCAGATCATCCGCTCCTCAGGGAACTGCACGATGTACTTGGTGTCATTGCACGGCCAGGGGACATCGCTCTCGCCGGGCTTCAGCGGGGCGCCAACCGAGTGCAGCGCCGGGACGAAGTCGGCGTCGAGCTCCTCGATTCTCTTCAGGACGCCGGTTCCGCACAGAGCCATGACACGCATCGACACGACGACGTATGCCGAGTCGGTGATCTCGACGCCGAACTTGGGGTCCTCCGCATTGAGGCGTCCCATGATGAAGGGAATGACGTACATCGTGCGACCGGTCATCGAACCCCGGTAGAGGTGCTTCATGATCGTCTTCATTTGCTGCGGCGCTATCCAGTTGTTGGTGGGGCCGGCGTCCTTTTCGTCGACCGAGCAGATGAAGGTGCGATCCTCGACCCGCGCGACATCTGAGGGGTCAGAGGCGCAGTGGAACGAGTTGGGCTTGATATTCGGGTTGAGGCGGGTAAAGGTGCCGGACGCGACGAGGCCGTCTGTCAGCGTCTTCCACTCCTGGTCGGAGCCGGTCACCCATGAGATGCGATCGGGGGTGGTCAACGTTGCGACCTCATCGACCCAGGTGGCAAGTCGGCTGTGGCTGGTGGAACCGTCGCTGTGAAACTGAAGTCGTGTTGTGCTTGTCATAGGTCCGGCCATCCCCTTCGCATGGCGCTCCTTACGGACCGCCTGTCGATTGTTTCCAGGCTGTCACCATCCGAAGTGCGCAGGTGAGCGTTCAGCCTTGGGTCACGTTAACCCGAGGGACCGGTGGGAGGGAATGGGCAAACTGCAGCTACGTGGAATAGGGGCTTTCCCGAGTCTGTTGTGACGATATGTAACGCAGTAACGTTGTAACACTGTAAACAATCTTGGAGGTAGTCATGACACACGAACACGACATCCAGGTAGGTGCACACGTCCCTGGAGGTCCGCGCGGCCGAGGAGCTCGTGGTGGCCCACGACGAGGCGGCCCCTTCGCTCGCCCTGGTGGCTGGCAGCAACGCGACCTGCCTGACGCCACGGACGCAGCCGACTGGTTCGCCGGGCGTATTCCGGACGAGTGGTTCACCGGGGACCTGCGTGTCACGGTCGACCGCGATGAGATCACCGTGGTCGGCGAACTGCCGGCGCCCGGCAGCGGCGAGGCCGCCGCAGCGGAGGGCCGGATCACTCGCTGGCGCGAAGACACCCGAGGTCAACGGATGAAGATCGCTGACGAGGCGCAGGCTAAGTACGGCCGAAGCGTTGCCTGGGGAGCGCGGATCGGTGAGACCGGTCAGCTCTTCACCCACCTTGCGGTCCCGGCCATGACACGACTGCGCCAGAGTGAGCGCCAGGTGCTCGATACGCTCGTGGACTCCGGGGTGGCCAGGTCCCGTTCGGAGGCGCTCGCCTGGTGCGTGCGGCTTGTAGGCCAACACAGCGACGAGTGGTTGAGCGGGCTGCGTGCAGCAATGGCCGACGTGGAGCGGTTGCGTGCAGAGGGCCCATCCCTGTAGTCGACAGCGCCCGGGTCGATTGTCCCGGCAGCCCGACACCTGCGGTCGATTGTGGCTTTGCAGTGAGTGGGTTACGAGCGCGGATTTCAGTCTGAGCAGGGTCAACAGGTAGTGTTTCGCGACGTTGGCCACCGGGATCCCGGCCGCGGCCTGCGCCCGTAGCTCAACGGATAGAGCATCTGATTACGGATCAGAAGGTTGGGGGTTCGAATCCCTCCGGGCGCACTCTGTTGAGACAGACGATCCAGGCCCCTGACCAGCGGAAACGCCGGCGGGGGCCTTGCTCGCTCCCCCTCCACCTCGGCCCCTGCTGCAGGGATGCTGCAGGAAGTGCTTCGGCAGGCGCCTCCAACGCCCCTGCGATCTTCTCTGCTGCGGCCCTTCCCACGGTGTTGCTCATCCCCTGAAGGATTTGATCGGCAGCTAAGCGCCTACTGCACTCAAGCAGAGATGCCGGATGTATGTACGAAGGTCCCGCCCAGAGCGTCTGCGCGCCACAACCCTCCCTTGTTCGGATGACACCGAGGGGCGTAAGTTCCCAATGCCAAACCAAGAACTCCACCGGGAGGACCCCATGTCAACGGTCACGTCTCCAGATCAAACTAGGCGGAAGATGACACCCAGGTCCATGGTGGGTTGGGGGGCCGTGGCCGTTGTCGGCGCGGTCTGCTGG
>PMJN01000034.1 GCA_003157445.1 Micrococcales bacterium | reverse complement strand
GCCAGCCCTGTTCGTAGCCCCAGATGGCCACGACACCAATGGTCAGGGTAGGTAGCCGTCCTTTGCGCCATTTGGCCTCAGCCTGAGGCGAACACGCCATACTTGGCTGCAGGGATAGAACCGATTTGGGCACCGAGTGATCAGGCCGGTAAGGTTCATCCTCGGGTCACCGTCCAGGCGCTTGAAAGGCGCGTGGGAAGTGATACCCCTATGGGGTATGGTGTAATTGGCAGCACGACTGATTCTGGTTCAGTTAGTCTAGGTTCGAGTCCTTGTACCCCAGCGTAATCGCCCCAAGTCACTGTGAACGGGGCGCGATTCGGAGATAAGCCGCCCTTACCGGTATGGTTTCCTCCGCTCGCCGATGAGTGTTTGAACGCATCGGCAGCACAGCTAGGGCCCCGTTGTGTAGCGGCCTAGCACGCCGCCCTCTCAAGGCGGTAGCACGGGTTCGAATCCCGTCGGGGCTACGCGTACCAGCAATCCCCGTCCTGCAGACAGGACGGGGATTCTTGCATCCCAGGCGGCTAGGAGGCTTTGGGGGTCGGGACCCGGCGCAGGATCTCCGTGAGCTTGTTGGCGCCGGCGACCACGGTTGCTGCGTGCAGGCGACCCGGCTGACGAGAGATCCGCTCGATCGAGCCCGAGATTGATACAGCGGCCACCACCCGACCTGAGGGACCTCGAACCGGTGCGGAAACGGAGGCGACGCCGAACTCGCGCTCGCTGACACTCTGGGCCCAGCCGCGACGGCGGACTCCGGACAAGGTCGTGGCGGTGAACTTCGCACCTTGGAGCCCGCGATGCAAGCGGTCTGGTTCCTCCCACGCGAGCAGGATCTGGGCCGCGGAACCGGCGAGCATGGACAGGCTGGCACCGACCGGGATCGAGTCGCGCAGACCCATCGGACGCTCGGCTGCTGCCACGCAGATGCGCTGGTCGCCTTGGCGGCGAAACAGCTGTGCGCTCTCGTGGGTGTGGTCGCGCAGAGCGCCAAGAACGGGACCGGCAGCCGCCAGCAGGCGGTCCTCGCCTGCGGCGGCGGCGAGCTCGCCCAGACGGGGACCCAGGACGAAACGACCTTGCATGTCGCGCGATACGAGGCGATGGTGTTCTAGTGCGACGGCTAGACGGTGGGCGGTCGGACGGGCCAGTCCGGTGGCGCCGACGAGCTGCGCCAGGGTCGATGGCCCGGCCTCCAAAGCGCTCAGAACGATTGCAGCCTTGTCAAGAACGCCGACTCCGCTAGAGTTGTCCATAACCTGATATTGACGTCTCAGAGCCTGAGACGCAAGTTCATGGGCCGAGATTCTGCGCAAACCTCGGAAGTGAATTGTCTGACTGGCTCCTTCAACAGAGTCATCTGAGCCAGTCGTTGGGAAAGAACAGCAGGGTCACGGGATCTGATTCGCCGGCATCACGAAGGAGCTAGACATGGCAGGCACGTTGGCCGAGAAGGTATGGGACGCACATGTGGTAAGTCGCGCGCAGGGCGAGCCCGACCTCCTGTACATCGACCTCCACCTGCTGCACGAAGTGACCAGCCCCCAGGCGTTCGACGGGCTGAGAGTGGCCGGGCGTTCAGTGCGCAGGCCCGACCTGACCCTGGCCACTGAGGATCACAATGTCCCCACGACTCCGGGCCCGATCACCGATCCCGTGAGCAAGACCCAGGTCGAGACCCTGCGACGCAACTGTGCCGAGTTCGGTGTCAAGCTCTATCCGATGGGAGACGTCGACCAGGGGATCGTCCACGTCGTCAGCCCCCAGCTCGGTCTGACCCAGCCCGGGATGACCATCGTCTGCGGAGACAGTCACACCTCCACCCACGGTGCGTTCGGGGCATTGGCCTTTGGGATCGGTACCAGCGAGGTCGAGCACGTTCTGGCCACCCAGTCCTTGTCACTGACGCCGTTCAAGACGCTGGCGGTGAACGTGGATGGCGAACTGCCCGAAGGCGTCAGCGCCAAGGATGTGGTACTGGCCGTGATCGCGAAGGTGGGCACCGCGGGAGGTCAGGGGCAGGTGATCGAGTTCCGCGGAACGGCGATCCAGGCTCTTTCGATGGAAGCACGGATGACGGTGTGCAACATGTCGATCGAGGCTGGTGCTCGCGCTGGCATGATCGCCCCGGACCAGACCACCTTCGACTACCTGCAGGGCCGCCCACATGCCCCATCCGGCGCCGAGTGGGACGCCGCAGTGGCTGCGTGGTCGACTCTGCGAAGCGACCATGACGCGGTCTTTGACGCCGAGATCCATCTCGATGCCGCTGAGCTGACGCCCTTCGTGACCTGGGGGACCAACCCGGGCCAGGGCCTGCCGCTGTCGGCCAGCGTCCCCGATCCGAAGTCGTTTGCCACCGAGTCCGACCAGGCCAACGCCACGCGGGCTCTGGAGTACATGGGTCTGACCGCGGGAACCCCGCTGAAGGACATCCGTGTCGACACTGTGTTCCTGGGTTCGTGCACCAACGGCCGGATAGAGGACCTTCGCGCGGCCGCTGCGGTCCTGAAGGGTCATCAGGTTGCCGACGGTATGCGGATGCTCGTTGTTCCCGGCTCGACCAGGGTCCGCCTGCAGGCCGAGAGCGAGGGCCTGGACAAGGTGTTCAGCCAGGCCGGTGCGGAGTGGCGTCTGGCTGGATGTTCGATGTGCCTGGGGATGAACCCTGACCAGCTGGCGCCGGGGGAGCGCAGCGCGTCGACCTCCAACCGCAACTTCGAGGGTCGCCAGGGAAAGGGCGGTCGCACCCACCTGGTCAGCCCGCTCGTGGCAGCGGCCACGGCCCTGCGGGGCACCCTGTCCAGCCCCGCCGATCTCTGAGCCTTATCAACTGCTGACGTGATCCAAGCTACCGAACCAGAACCGAGGAACATCGCCATGGATAAGTTCACGACCCACACCGGTGTTGGTGTGCCGCTGCGCCGCAGCAATGTCGACACGGACCAGATCATCCCGGCCGAGTACCTCAAGCGCGTGACGCGCACCGGCTTTCAGGACGGTCTCTTTGCTGCCTGGCGTAAGGATGAGACGTTCGTCCTGAACAACCCGCTGTATGCCGGCGGGTCCGTCCTGGTCGCCGGCCCGGACTTCGGGACAGGATCCTCGCGCGAACACGCGGTATGGGCCTTGATGAACTATGGGTTCGCGGTGGTGATTGCTTCACGCTTTGCGGACATCTTTCGGGGAAACAGTGGCAAAGCAGGCCTGCTCACGGCTCAGGCAAGCCAACGGGACGTCGAGCTGATCTGGGACGTGCTCGAGAACGAGCCTGGCGCCGAGATCACCGTTGACCTTCAGTCCAAGACCATCACGGCCGATGGCGTCTCGGTGGGCTTCGAGCTGGATGACTACACTCGCTGGCGCCTCTTGGAAGGACTGGACGACATCAGTCTGACGCTGCGCCATGAGGCCGAGGTGACGTCCTTTGAGGCGACTCGGCCGAGCTATATGCCGACGACCATCGACGTCTGAGGCCCCGCGCCGAGCCATGGGCACGGCGAGATCAACAATTTTCTTCGACGGCCACCGCGGGCCATTCGGGCAACCCTTCGGCTCAATGCAGCGGTCCGGCGGCGGTTGCGCACCACTGACGAAGCACGGCGTCGATCCAGGCTCAGATGGCGAAAAGTGTTATGAATCACGGAGATTCACGGCGTGTCGTGTGTCTCGTGGCGCTGCCTGCGCGGTGTGAGAGCGACAGGAAGCGGCAGTCGGCCCACCGTCCAGCACTAATCCGGACAACCGAAATACGTTGCGACACAACGATTCCAAGATTGCCCGGTGGTGGACTCCAGATGGCTGTGGCCTTAACGTCTTAAATAAGTCGGGCGATGGCCCGGCCGCCCAAATTCGTCGGGCCTGGCTCGGTGAAATTTTTCCTCAGGAGGGGAAGACGTGAACAAGGGACAACTGATCGAAGCCCTCGAGAGCCGTCTCGGCGGCAAGAAGGCTGCGTCCGCAGCTGTCGAAGGTTTGCTCGACGTCATCATCCGCGAGGTCGCTAAGGGCAAGAAGGTCGGTATCACCGGCTTCGGTACCTTCGAGCGCGCGGCTCGCGCCGCCAGGATCGGCCGTAACCCGCGCACCGGTGCCAGCGTCAAGATCAAGAAGACTGCCGTTCCGAAGTTCAAGGCCGGCACGAAGTTCCGCGCTGTTGTCGCCGACCCAAAGCAGCTTCCCAAGACCACTGCTGCAGGCGCTCGTGCCTCCGCCAGCACCGCCGCCAGCAAGACGGCGGCAGCTAAGAAGACCACGGTCAAGAAGGCTGCTCCGGCCAAGCAAGCCGTGGTCAAGAAGGCTGCTCCGGCTAAGAAGGCCGTGGTCAAGAAGGCTGCTCCGGCCAAGCAGGCCGCGGTCAAGAAGACGGCTCCAGCAAAGGCTGCGGTCAAGAAGACGGCTCCGGCCAAAGCTGCGGTCAAGAAGACCGCAGTGAAGAAGTCCACCGTCAAGAAGGCCACTTCGGCAAAGAGAGCCTGACCCGCCACCCATCAGGAAGGGTCGGCACCTATAGGTGCCGACC
>PMJN01000326.1 GCA_003157445.1 Micrococcales bacterium | reverse complement strand
TGCGGCCTCTTCGTCCCGAACTTCACGCAACCGCAGCCATGTTGGCCATTGAGCACAAAAATGTCGCACCCAATCCTGCTCGACAACGAATCGCAGTGGTGGTGTTGCGGTACTGATGCTGGGCGAGTGGGTAAGAGCCTCTCACGGCGACACGGCGACACGGCGANNGTCACCGCGCGACGCCCGCTCCGCAAGTGCTGGCAGGTCGTGCTGAGTTTTGGTGGCGCGCTCGCGAAGGATCCTCAGGCCGCGGACAACATCTGCGTGTGCCGGGGTTTAGCCCCGTGACGGGTGAGCCCTGCGCTGAGTTCGGCAGTCGGACAGGCCTGCAGCAGCCGCAGGACGTCGAGTGCGTCTTTGTCTATGATCCGCTTGAGATCGCCGCGACTGGCGTCATCGAGACGGTCGCCGATCTTGATGGTCTTGGCGATCAAGAGTGCGGCGGGTCCGGCGACACGGATCTCATGGGTTCGGGAGTCGGACGGGTCCAGGGCTTCAATGACCTGCAGTTGGTTGTCGGTCAGGGCCGGGGCCAGACCCGGGCCGATGCGCGCGACGGTTTTGGAATGCGGACCCAGATCGGCGGCGCGTGCCGTCGCCGACGCTCGGTTGGACTGGTGTGGGGCGACCATGAGGTCCAGGGCGATCCCTTGAGGGTTTTCCCAGTGTCCAGGTTGCTGTTTGTTCTCGAACCCTGCTGCGCGCAGCAGGGTTGCGATCTCGGGGTCATCGGCCAGCAGATCCGTGTTCAGAGCGAGGTCGGCGTCCGTGGTCATCGGCGGCACGCTCAAACCGGTGGATCCTGTGTGCAAGTACAACGGCCTGGGCGCCGATGAGGACAAGGCTGTCGCGGTGTGACTGGAGGGCATCGAGCGCGTCGAGCAGGGTTCGCCGTGCCTCGATGTATTCGTAGGCAGGTTCGGTCATGGTGCACTCCACATCGGGTCGGACTCAGCAAGCTGATCCATGAGCTGGTCCGCCAGTAGGCTCTCTCGGCCGGGAAGGGTGAGCAGGTCGGCGAGGACTTGTGGCAGGGGAGCGAGCGGCAGGTCGCTGTCGCTGAGCACAGGCGACGTCACCAGGTCGGGGTCGCGCGGTGCGGCGATGACGACGTTGCTGGACTGCCTGTCCATCCTGATGAGGCCCAGTTGATCTCCCAGGCGACGCGGGTTGTTGGCGTAGAGGCTAAGTGTGGTTGCGGGCACGACAGGAACGGTCTGTTTGTTGAGGTAGCCGCGGCCAGCGAAGGCTCCGGTCACGCACAGGCCGGAGATCTCGGTCAGCTGATCAAGGACGGGGCCGAGCCCTCGAGGGGCCAAAAAGTCGAAGACGACACCGTTGCCGTTGAGGAAGGTGTAGTCCTGAGTCCATCTGTCCAGCAGAGCCCTGCGCCTGACGTCGATAATCTGGGCGTTTTCATCGCGCACGACGGCCCCGGCGGATACCAGTGTGGGAAGCAGTTTCGAAACGGACCCAGCGCTCTTGACCCCCGCGCGCTGGGTGAGGTCACGTACTCCGATCGGTGGCTGGATCTCGAGCAGTGTCCGGATGATGCGCCCGACTGCGATGCCGTTGAGTCGCGTCACCTCGCTGGCCACTCTTGGTGCCGGGCGATCGGCGCCCTCGGTGCGGATGAAGATGGCAGGATTGTCCATCCTGATGAACGCCCAGCCAGCGCCGTCGAGGTAGCTGATTCCCAGTTCCTCGCAGGCCTTGCGAAGTGGGCGATTGGTGTAGTCGGTCACCAGTAGTACGGGGTTGGGGGTCGTTCGCTGGACACCGGAGAGCGCTCCAACCACCTTGGAGGTCGGGGCGGTGGTCCAGCGCTTCACGGCAACATCCAACAAGGCGGAGGCATTGCCAGGGCCCTTGAGACTGAAAGTCGCATCCGCCCGACCCCCTGATGAGGGTGCGATGTCTGTGGACCACGTGGACGGCAAGAGCCGTCGGAGGCGCGACAATGCCTCCGATAGCGTTTCCTCTATGATCCTGTTTCTCATACCGAGAAACGGGCTAGTTCAGGAAACACCGCCCGTCAATGCTCATCCAGCCGCGTCACAGTGCGCAGACCTCATGGGGCGACGGGCCAGCAAGTCCGGCCCAATAGCGTCATGCGTCGCAAAGAAGCCAACACCAGTCTCCACGGACCCAGCCTATGGGGCCCCGCCCTGGGACAAGCCACACTCGCTCACACGGGGCGTATCGCGCGGCGAAACCGCACCCGGTGCTGGCCCGGGCCGTCCCAGTCCGGCCACACCTGGCCGCCGTCCGGAGCGGGCAGTGCGGTGAATCCCATCCTCAGGTGGAAGTTCTGCGATGCCACATTGCCCACCGAGGTGAGCGCGGTAACGGCGTCACATCCATTGGTGCGTGCGATATCGAAGAACGCCAGGTACATCTGAGCGCCTACGCCCTGTACGCGAAGTGCGGGATCCACTCCAATGAAATGCGTGTGCGCCTCGGCCGGCACCGCGGGTGACGGAAATCCAACCAAGAAACCGACCAGATGGTCTTGTTGTTCGGCAACCAGGCTGGTCGCGGCAAAGTGTCGAAAGAAGAGCTGCGGCAACATCATCATTACCGGCCGGTCGTCCCACCACCGTTCCAGCGAACTGGCTACGGTCGGGTAGTCGTCCTCGCGGGCGGTCCTCAACCGCACGCTACTCACGGCTCGACCTGTTCGGATTTGTTGCCTAGTTGCTTCAGCATGTCGACGAATTCCGGATAAGACGTGCGCGGGCTGCCACCTGATCGCACCATGGTCGGTCCGACCGCGGCTGCGGCCATCGCGATCCGGTGGTCGCCGTGCACCCTCTTGCCTGCCGACATCGGGAAGGGGTGCTCTGAAATCACTGATGTGCGAGTCCTCATCGCGCCCAGCCTAACGAGACCGTCCCATACCCGGATCCATCACGATCGTCATGCCTGGGTAAACGTCGTCGAAACTGTCGGCCGTGCCTCGCGCGGCAATCGTCACGGACGGCTCCGGCAGGGACTCAAACAGGGATCGACCGTGTCTGACCCAACGTCCGGCTTTTGGCGGCTGCGCTCGGGCATCTGAGGGTCGTGCTTAACTCACTCGCGTGACCGTCTCAATGGTGCTCGGGTTCGTCGGGCTCTGCATGCTGCTGGAGTTGACCCCCGGACCCGATACCTTCCTCGTCCTTCGGTGCAGCCTGCGCGGCCCCCGCAGCGGCATCGCCGCAGCCGTCGGATCCGCCATGGGCTCGTTGGTCTGGACTGGGGCTGTTGCGGCAGGGCTGGCCACCCTGCTCGAGGAATCGGCCACCACATACCGGCTGGTCAAGATCGCTGGGGGGCTCTACCTGCTGTACCTCGGGATATCGGCTCTCATCCGACGTAAGAAAGCTGGCGGCGCCGGGATGGACCAGAGCGCACCGCCCATCGCGGCTTGGTCAGCACTGCGGGCCGGGTTGTTCTCATGCATCCTGAACCCCAAGGTCGGGCTGTTCTTCCTCGCCGTCATCCCACAGTTCCTACCCACCCGACACGTGACAATCACCGGAATCGTGACCCTCGGCCTCATCGAGACCCTCACCGCCCTGCTCTACATGGTCGGCCTCGCATTCGCGGCCGCGCGGGCAATACTCTGGTTGCGCCGCCCTGGCATCACGCGGGCTCTTGACCGAATCAGCGCCGCCGTCCTTGCAGCCTTCGGCATCGGCACCCTCGCCAGCGCGGCCTAGATGCACTCAGCGGTCACTTGCCAGATCTAAGGGCACTTGGTCGTCCCGCAGCCCCAACGCTGACTGAGGCTTGCGAGGGGCGGTTGCCTCTGGCTGATCACAGGTGCCGTTCTAAGGTGTCGTGGGTGACCGAATACACCGCGCATCGGATCGGCGATGTGAACTCCCGGCCGTTCAACGAACTCAACTCTCGCACCCTCTATTCGTTGCTGCGGTTGAGAGTCGACGTGTTCGTCGTTGAGCAGCACTGCCCGTATCCGGAACTCGATGGCAGGGACACCGAACCGGGCACCACACACGCCTGGATCGACGACGCCTCCGGACCGGCCGCTTACCTGCGGATTCTGCGCGAACCGGAGGGGATCCGGATTGGGCGGGTCTGCACCCGGGCCGATGCGCGCGGCGGAGGGGCCGCCGCCATGCTTCTGAGCCACATCCTCCAGCGCCACCCGGGAGAACGAGTTGTCCTGGACGCTCAGTCGTACCTGGTGGGCTTCTACGCTCGGTTCGGCTTCGCTCCATCCGGTCCGGAGTTCCTCGAGGACGGCATTGCTCATGTCCCGATGTGCCGCCCCCTCGCCGCGTCGGCGTCCGGCTGACACGGGCGTTCGGCTACGAACCGACGCAACGACCTGGGTTGGGTTGAAGGCCGTGCTGACGGCGGCTTCGGTAAGGTCTCGTTTGCCGAACGCTGACTGACGCGTCGAACCGCTCGAGTCGGACGCCTACGACGAAGTCCTGACTGTGTCGTTTGCCGATCGTCATACGGGCTTTGAGGCTTGGCGCCAGTGGGTCCGGTTACCCCTTCAGCTCACCCGGCACACGCAGGCGGGGCCAATCTCGCCGTGTCGGAGTTAGGTCTCGCGCTGGTCGCCACGATCTGTTCCATCGTCTGAGATGAGTTTCTTGAGGTATTCGATCTCTTTCTTCAGCTCGATCATCTTGAGCTCACGCCCAACAACCAGCTGCTGGAACTGCTCTAGCTCGGCCAGCCGGTCCAGCGCGGTGGCTTGCTGCTGGGCAATCGTCCGCTGGGCCTGGTTCTGGTTGGTCACGTCGCGGGCGGCGCCGAACGCGCCGAGGACCCTCCCTGCAGCATCGTGGTAGACCGACGGGTTGTACAGGACCTCGATGAGGGTGTCGTGCTCGTTGGTGTGGCGCAAAGTCAGCGGGGAGTTCGTGACTGCCCCCTTCTCGAACACTTCCTGGCAGACCTCTGTTGCCTTCTCGGGATCGGTGAAGTAGTCCGAGAAGGAGGTTCCGATGAGCTTGTCACGGGCGACCCCGGTGGCCAGGACCGTGGCCTGGTTGACGTCGGTGATCTTGCCTTCGGGATTGATCGTGACCATTGGGTCCAGGGCTGCCTCGAACAGGCTGCGGGCGTACTCGGCTGCCTGTTCCAGCTCCTGGGTGGCGCGCACCTGCTCGCTGACATCCACGATCTGCGCAATGAGATTCCGCACCGACCCGTCGTCATTACGCAGGCAGGACGCCGACAACTCACCTCACAACACTGAGCCATCAGGCTTCAGATAACGCTTCCGCACGGTGAATGTGGAGGTTCTCCCCTCCATCAGGTCAGCGAGCTCGTCTCTACTGACGTCTACGTCATCCGGGTGGGTCAGATCCTGCCACGTCATCGACTGAAGCGTCTCGGCATCGCGACCCAGCATCTCGCACAGCGCCGGGTTCACCAGCACGAAGCGCCCCTCAGGGGACTCCAGCGCCAGGCCGATCGGGGCGTACTCCAACGTGAGGCGGAGCCGCTCCTCAGCCTCCACCCTGCGGGTCAGGTCGGTCACGATCAGGCAGCGGACGATGGCGCCAGGGCACGCGCGGAGGCCGCGCCGACCTGGGACAAACACGGTCTTCGTCGTTCCGTAGCGGGTTCCGCTACCGGGACGGGGGAACTACCGGTCAGCAGCGGGTCAGGCATGCCGGTCAGTTTGCCGATGAGCAAGGTCTGACCGTATGTTGAGCACGTTCAATGAACGTGCTCAAACTTCTGAAGGGCGAGAACTTGCAGCAGACCGGGATTCGTCAGCAGGGGCGGGCGCAACGACAGCAGAGGGTGCGCAGTGCCGCTTGGGAGCTGTTCCGCACCCGGGGGTACGACGCGACGTCCGTTCGCGACATCGCAGCCGCCGCGGGCGTTTCGGTCGGTACCGTGGCCAACATAGGTGACAAGGCGATGCTTTTCCTCGACGTCATGGAGGAGAACGCCTTCGCCCTGGTCGGAGGTGCCCTGGAGCGGTTCAGCGCTGAGCCTGTCGGGACGAGTCTGACCTTGGCGGCCGAGATCTGGGGGGTCTTCCAGCCTTCCCTGACCTGGATCGTCGATAATCCGGAGCTGACCCGGGCCTACCTAATCTCCTACCTTCGTGCCGGCGGCGGTCACGCCACAAGCGTGGGCCAGGTTGACGTCATCTGCGCCGGGATCGCGGCCCGGTGTGTGGAGCACTCTGGCGGTGTCCCCGGCGCTCCCGAGGCTCTGCTTGCTGCAAGTGCTATTTACGCAGCCTTCTTCAGTACCGCCTTCTCCCTTTCGGGCGGCTTGGGGTCAGCCGGTGATGCAGCGCAGTGGATGCGCGATCTCATCACGCAACAGACTCGTCCCTTCGAGCGTTCGGGGATTTCCGCGGGGGTGTCGTCGTGAAGGTGGTGCTGCTTGCGCTGGGGTCACGCGGTGATGTCCAGCCGATGGTCGCACTGGGCAAGGCACTGCAGGCCGTCGACAAGGGTGTGGCGGTCGTCGCACTTCGGGACTTTGCCCCGCTCGTCGAGGCGGCGGGCCTGTCGTTCGAGCCGATCGAGCGCACGTTGGACGAGTCCGGTCCTGCCTTCGTGGAGGCGGCTCGCAAAATGGCCGGTGGTGAGAGGCCCTACATGCGCGCCGTCAGCGCTTGGCTTGCCGACATCGCACCACAGGTCGCCGCGGCCGAGATGGCGGCGGTCGAACCGGGCGACCTCGTCGTCGCGGGGGCTCTGTCGATCGACGACGCCGTAGCCCTCCAGGAGGCGCGCGGGTGCCTTGCCGTCGGCGTGCTCACGGCGCCACTACTACCCACCGCCTCCGGCCCGAGCACATTGGTCGCGATCCGGCCGAAGGGTAGGAGCGTTCTGAACAGATGGGCCGGACGAGCCGGCATCGCGGCCGGCGCCGCGACGTGCACGACGACCGGAAGCCACCTGCGTGACCAGTTGGACCTGCCGCGGACCAGGTCGCTGGGATTCGTCCACATGCTCCAGACGGTCCCCACGCTACTGGCCAACAGCTCCCTGGTGACCCCGCCACCGGGAGACTGGCCAGGCAACATCTGCCAGACCGGCTTCTGGTTCGACGACAGCCCGACTTGGGACCCGCCCGCGGATCTGACGAAGTTCCTGGCCGCGGGGGATCCGCCGGTCTTCATCAGCTTCGGCAGCATCCCCAGCGCCGATCCGGACGCCGACGTGTTGCTCATGATGCAGTCCGCGCGCCGGGCTGGCCGTCGGGTGGTGATCCGGCCATCGCATGGCTGGAGTGGAGCTGAAGACTCAGCTGAGGACGCC
>PMJN01000280.1 GCA_003157445.1 Micrococcales bacterium | reverse complement strand
CCTTGACACTCGATGTCTGCGCTGACGGTGTTGGCGTCGACGTCACCGACGATGTCATCCAGGGTCAGAGCGCCCGTGACGGTATTGGCCTTGACGCTGGCTCGGACGCCGTTGATCAGGGCCTCGGCGCTGACAGTGCTTGCACTGATCTCCGTGCGGGCCGGCACGGAGATGCTGATCCGGGCTCTGCGCTTGCCCTTGTCCTGCCCCAGGGACATCAGGCCGTCCCACCAGTTCCCGTTCTTGTCCTTGAGGTGGTTGATCTTCAGGGTCCTACCATCCCAGCTGACCAACAGGGGTTGTCCGGTGACCTCATGCACCTCAAGACGGGCGGTGGGGGAGTCGTCATGGGTGACGATGTCCACCCGCCCGGCGACCAAACCCAGCCTGAGCTTTCCGACGGTCTCGTTCTCGTTGCCGATGTCGAGCACCTTCGGCCCGTCGATCTGCCACTCCTGCGCCATGATGGCTCCCTTTGCGTCTCTGGCGGTAGCGAACAGTCGCCACACGCGCTATATCGCGTTTTGTCCATTCACGATATAACGCGTTTATGCCAGACGCAATACCCGACTCACTTCAGCGCCCGAGGTCCAGCCACCGATCCCAGCCACCGTGCAACACCAGCCACGCGATCAGCCCGTACCCGGCCTGGCCGGGGTGAATGCCATCACCGGATGCGCCCAGGTCTGAGCGGTACTGTTCGTGACCGTTCAGCGGCCGGTAGCAGTCGACATAGGGCACACCTCGGCGAGCACACACGTCAGCCTGAGCCTCCACCACGATCTCGAGCCGGCCGTTCAGCTCAGGATCCATCGTCGGCGGTGGCCCCACCGCGAACGCCGCGACCCCGCTGGCGGCGGCGTCGTCCAGGATGTTGGCCAGGTTCAGCCGAACCCGCGCGGTCGACATGAACTTGACGGCGTCGTTGTGCCCTACCGCCACGACCAGGCGCTTCTCCGAACGACCCCTCCACCGTGGCGGACCCTCGACGCGCCAGCGATTGAGCACGTCTGCGGAGGTGTCGCCGCGAACTCCCAGTTGGTATGCCGTGATGTCTACGTCCGGATGCTCCGTGCGCCCCACGACACGCGAGACCCACCCAGAGCCCTTGGGGTCGCCGTACCCGGCGACGTAGGCGTCCCCAATGAACACCAGCGCGATGTCACGTGGCCCCTCGTTCACCTGGAACTGCGCGCTCGGGTTGAACTCGGTGGGGACGTCATGGGCGTCGACGTCCGCGGAGTTGACAGTGGTGTTGTCTACAGAGCTCACACTGGTTCAGTCCTCATCATCGTCGAGTCGGGCGAGCCAGGTGGCCAGGCGCTCGATAGGTGTCTCGAAGTCGGGGTGCAGGTCAACGAAGGTGCGAAGCTGCTCGGCCAGCCATTCAAGAGTGACCTGCTCCTCGCCTCGGCGCGCTGTCAGCTCCTCAATGCCGCGATCGGTGAAATACACGATTTGCATTCTGCCCTATATGGGGTGTGTTTTGCCCATGTATACGCCGTGGCTGGCGGGTTTGTCTGCAACCTTCGGCTGGCAGACATCTGGGCGTGGCTGGTGCTGGGTAGTTTGAGCGTCGGCCCAGACCTGAGGACAACTGGTCGCCGTCGCACGCGGATCGTCATCGGGCTTCTCCTAGGGTGCAAACCCGGCCGTTGCGGGCCGGGAGGAAACCCTTCCGGCCTGTCGGCGGAAGGCCGTACGTTCAGTCCTGTTGGGTGATAACCAAGTCCGGCGCTGTTTGGCAGTACCAGCAGTGAACGCGGCAAGGCTGTGGCGCGGCCGCGCGTGGCGACTTGGGAGTTTTGGCTCTGTCTGTGAAGCGCGAACCTGCACCTGCCCCCTTCGGGCAGCGATTGGAATCGCTGGTCATTCATGGCCGGGAGGATGTCAACCAACGCAACTTGTGACGCAGACTTGCTCGCTCATCAGGGCAGGGATCGGTTGCACCCAACTCTGAACTGATCCTCTCTTGCAGTCAGTGCGTACGCGGGGGTGAACACAGAGATTCCTCAACTTCTACGACGGGCAGCAGCAATGAAGGCAACCTCTGTTCCTACACGTGGCCGAAGAACGCGCCGGCTCATCGTGATCGCCAGAACCATCGTTCCCAGCTTTGCCGCCGCACGCCAGTAACGCTTCACGATCCAGGCCAGAACAGAGCCTGACACGAGTTTACCGAAGCGATGGAACCACATTCGGTCAATACCGGACATCTCGAATGGTGCACAGCTACTAGCTGGCGGCGCGGCTCAGGATCTGAGTGATGACCTCGGACTTCGCTTCGGCGTAGTAGTTCATGTCGTCCCACTGCCGGCCGGCCAGTTCGCGCTTCTTCGCTTCGTATAGGTCGCGGTCCTCGGGGTGCGAGCGCAGCCAGTCACGAAATCTGAGGTAGTCCCCGATCGCGTGGGCGTGAGGATCGTAAAAGTGCAGGTGCACATCTCTGGTGGAGGTGCGCATCATCCGGTGGCCAGGTTCACGGACACGCAGAACGAAGCCAGCATCTTGCAAGGGCGCGACGAAGCCTGCCTCGTCGTTGACGTCATCCACGACAACAAGGATGTCGATAATGGGCTTGGCGGCCAGGCCGGGCACCGCGGTTGAGCCGATGTGCTCAACGATGAGCGCCTTGGCGCCAAGAGCCGCGCGCACTCGTACGGCAAGTTGCTCGAAGCGCCGGGGCCACAAAGGGTCATAGTCAAGGACCTTGACCGTCACCGGCTCGAGGCCGCCGATCAGAGCGGACTTCAACTCTTCAGAATCCATCGGACCCCTTCGCAAGTGATGCCCAGATGAGTGGTTCCAGCGACTGTGACAGCGACTGGGTGAACGTACTTATGGCGTCGCAAGCACACCTTTGATGCTCGATGTCGGTCCCTAACTCGGACAGCTGATAGCGGTTGGTTCTGCCAGTCCTACGCGCTGCTCATGAGTATCTCAAAGCACTGGTTGGTTCGCAGGCCACACGGGTCTTGTCCAAGAGGTCTGGATGGTCGTCTTTACGGACGTAGTTGCTGGGTCGATCTGGGCGGATACGAGCCGCGGGAGTGGCCGTCATCAACGTCTTGCCCGCGCGGGCAGCAAACCGCGCACCTGAGAGGGCGATCGGACCCGCATCCGCCGAGGAGCTGGCCGAGCCACGGATCTGCGGGTTGTCTGCCGTGAAGCTCAACGGTTGCTCCTTTCATGTCAGCTTTCAGATCGGGTCGAGGAGGTGGGCTCGGATTCGGCCACATTGTCGTGAAGCACGCTGAGAAGTCGACGCAGGTCGGTCATCTTTGCGTCGCTGACGCCGCTGCGCCGGCGCAGGTCGAAGGTCACGGCCGCATCGCGCAGCCGGAAGGACAACGCGTCAACCTCTGCGGTTAGTGAGATGGTCCACAGACGCCGGCTGACGGGATCGCGATTGCGCACGACGAGCCCGGCCGCCTCTAGGCGGCCTGGGCGTTGAAGCCCGGGGTGGGACCTTGCCGGCCCCGCCACATCAGGGGCTGTTCCAGGCCGAGATTCCACACATACCGCCATGGGCGCCCTGAAGGTGGCACTCTCCCCCCTCGTCAGCTCCCTCAGGGGCGTCTCATCCAAGCAGCTGCGTCAAGACTTCGCCGCCAGGATCAACACGGCTGCGATGCGCGGGCAGGTTCTGGTCCCCGTCATACTCCGCCCGATCATGGGCCGGGGCGCCACTGTCCACTGTCAAGGACTACATCACCAACCACAAACGACCAGACTGAGCACGGTTTCCTGCCTGCCCTGAAGGACAAGGCTTCCACCCCAGCTCAGCGATGACTGGACGCCGCCCCCTTTGGATCTTCAATGTGGGTCGGCGCTGGGGTCCGGGATGTCCCGGCGGGAACGGCTGTGCGGGCTCCAGGTGATGATCGCCACGACCCCGAGAATGATCTGGGGAACGAAGGACGCGGCCCGCCACACCAGGTCGGCTGTCGTCGCAGCGCCGGGGTCGACTCCAAGGGCGGTCAAAAGGGCGATCATTGCGGCGTCCACGGTGCCCAGGCCGCCGGGGGTGATCGGGATCATCAGCCCGATCTGGGCCACCGCGAAGGCACCGAACGCCACCAGAAGTGACGTCCCGGCATCATCCCAGCCCTCTACCCCCCGCAGTGCGACGTAGAAGATCAGGAACTGGGTCAACGACACTGACAACTGGGCGCCTGTGATCGCCGGCCAGCGACGAGTGACCAGGTCCGCGATGTCTCGACGGAGCTTGAGCAACA
>PMJN01000121.1 GCA_003157445.1 Micrococcales bacterium | reverse complement strand
ATCCCGTAGCTCTATCGCCTTGCCGGACCCAAGGAAAGTGCTTGTGTCGGGCTTCTGACGACGCTGGATCAGTCCGGCGAGCACAGTCGAACCGGCAGTCTCAGCCAGGGCGGCCAGCTCACGGATCGAGTTGTCGGCATCTTCGACCGTGCCTTCGGTCCATACGCCACAGAGGACCACACGCTCCAGGCGCAGTTGGCGGTACTCCAGCTCGGTGATGTCCTCGAGCTCGGTTGAGAGACCTGCGACCCTGCGCATGGCCGCGCGTTCCTCACGGTCAAGCTGAACGCCATCGGCGTCCGCGCCAAAGTCCGATTGATTGCGGTGCCAGTTGTCGTCGTCGCCAAGTGCTGAGGCTTTGAAGTCGAACAGATCAGGTCGTTGAGTCATATCTCCCTTAGGATCGCACCTTTATAACCCGCCGTGCGAACTGATTGTTCCGGTTCGTAACCCGACCGCTGCCTGTTCGACCGTCGTGCCATCAGCCAAGTGTCCCGGGCTGGCTCAGTGCGAGGCTGAAATTGAATCGCACACGAGACTGGGTCTGCCGGGCGCGCCCTTGATGCCTCACGGAGCCCTCAGCGTGGTCGGCGCCACGAGGGCCTCATGACTGAACTGGCCACTGTTGGGAGGATTCGCGGCGTCAACCGAAGTCCTTCAGAGGGCAACGCCACAAGATAGCCGAGCCCGATGCCTGGTCAGCGTGATGAACCCCTGCCGCCGACGAGGGACGCCGCTGGTCGCCTCGCCGATCAGCCCTTGAGTCCATTTTTGGTCACACCTGGCGAGGACACCTACATTTGGGCCAGTCGACATCATCTCAGTGATCCCGGTCGCCTTAACAAGGGGCGCGGAGATGGAGAAGCTTGGATTCGAGGCGCCTTTGCGGGCATCGGAGATCCCCGCGACCCTCGACGACCACGCCACAGGGCCACCGGGCTGTCGACCCATCCGGCCAGGAGGCAGTTCTGGCCGGTGCACGGGACAGAACCGCTTCACCGGTGGCGCCCGAATCCGGCAGGTCCAGCCGGGTCCAATTTGTTGGCCCATTCTGAGCGCCGGCACAGTGGCAAAACTGCTACCCACCAATGCGGACTGACAACAGCCCAGGACGGTCTTCCTCACTGGTCTGCGGTAGCGACAACACAAGGTTTGGTGCGTGGAAACGGTTGCCCCGTTAGTCGATCTGAGTGGGCCCAGGGGCGATGGAACCCGACCGTTCGACTGCAGAGTTCCGTGGCACGCGAGCTAGCAAGATCACGTCCGGCTCGCCCCGCCCAACGGATACGTCTATGACATCCACCTCCGTGAAGTGTTCGTGCATTCGCACAACAAGGGCGGGTGTGCGCGCTGCGCTCCAGATCGTCAGCACGCCGTCCGGTGACAGTACGCGCGCGGCGGTACGCAATCCTTCATGCGCGTACAGCCAGGCGTTACCGGGTGATACGAGCCACTCGGGTCCGTTGTCGACGTCAAGACAGATCGCATCAAGTGAGCCCGCGGGCGCCTTAGCCAGCCACTGGACCACGTCTGCCTCATGAGTGCGAACGCGGCCGTCACCCAGCGCGTCCCCGTTCAATGGCGCCAACCGGCCCCGATTCCAACGCAGCACGGCCGGCTCCCGCTCGAGGACATGCACCTCGCCGACGCCGGGATGAGCCAGCGCTGCAGCCAGCGCGAACCCCACACCAAGCCCGCCGATCAGCATCCGACCTGGTGGCGGCATGCGGTCAGCCGCGGCAGTCACCTGCAGGAGCTCCGACCTGCGCCCCCGAGTGTCCATGAGAAAGACACCGTTCGCCACAATCTCGTAATGCCCGTCGCGTCGCTGCAGCACCAACTCACCACAGCTGCCGACAACCCGCTCGATGACAGTCGTTTCTTGCGCCATTACAGCAAAGTACAACGGGGCTGGCGGGACGCGGCCGAAAGCTTGGCCCCTTTTCGCGGCAGCGCTGCCCTGCCGGTGCACGATCATGCGGAGCCGGGCGGGTTCGGCTGTGCGCTCCCATAGATCGTCGGGCGGCCTGCGGTCTGCACCGGTACCCGTCCACCGGCGAACCGTATTCGGGGCTGTGCTTGGGCACTGTTGCGGAAGGTGTTCACGAACTGCTGCATCCGAGGGTCGGCGGGCGAGTGTAACCGTCATCTGATAGCCCCAAGAGCTGAGAACGATGGGACTGGGCAAGGTGTTCGTGACTCTTGGGGTGAGGTCCACATACCGGTTAGCCGATTGGCGATGCCGGACGCCTGTTGGGACTTCGCGATCGTGCTCTGTGCGCCGGCGAACATGGTCAGCGTCGCGATCTGCGCCTTCGGTAGGTCCGGGTCGTAGGTGATCAAGACGGCGCCGTGCTCCAGGTTGTGCAGCGCCCGCTCGTTGGAAACCTGTTTGGCATACACGCCTGCGTTCATCCACGTCGCGTTATGCGGGCCGCCAACGGGTGGCACAACGGCATAGTTGACCCGGCCAGTCTCATGGGATGTTCCAAGACACCGGTATAGGGGGCCCGTCGCCGGGCCAGCCGGTGGTGTCCCAGGCCAGCACAGCGGGTAGGCCAGTGGCGTTGGGTACCTGCTTCGGCTGCCGCTGGGCAGTCGGCGCGCCCGTCGGCGTGGATGGAGTGATTTATCGCGACCCGGACGCCGTCGTTGTCGTACGGGCGCGCGCGTTGTCCTACGGTGCGCGCCCAACACGGAGAGGTCGATGATGAAGGCGAAGACCAACCCCGGCGACCGTCACGACGATGCCCCTGGGGGTCTGCCTCTAGTTGACAGTCGCTCTGGAGGACTTCTTGGGGACCGTTCCGGCTACGAAACGGGTGGCCCTCGCCGGCGACTTGCGCTGGCTCATTTCCCACCGTTCCGATGTGCGGATGGACTGCCGAATCAAGGTACTTCACCCTGGTCATGCAAACGTTCCCGAATAACGGTTTGAGTCTCAAGCCAACCCGTCGAAGTGCCATATCTCGCCCGACCCGAGACCCAGTCTTTCTGTTGCCGCGAAAGCTCACATTGGTTTCTGGTCAAGGTTCCGCAGTCGGACTACGAGAGAAACGAACGGACACGCTTGAGCATGCGCTCCCGAAATGCCTAGGGCTCACGGATGGACACAGCAAGCGCGGGCTTGGTCCACAGCCGGCGCCTTCGAGATCCACGGTCGCGGTTGGCTGAGTCGCCATAGCCGCAGCGCTCCACCCACCGACTGGTGGAATGGCCCCCTTGCAGAGGTGGCGCCTACCCGCCGGCCGCCACCGGCCAGTAGATCGCCCGTGCCGCTATCAGTGCTGGCCACGGTCTGTGTGAGCGGAAACCTCACCCTCAACGCACCGACCGCCAGCCCGCCGATGCCTATCGGAGCACGGTCATCCTCACGTCATCCCCAGACATCTGTGCGCCAAGCCCGCCTTTGTCACCTCTTCGGCCGCGCCGTTCACCGAACTGCCCGTCCTTGCAACCCTCAGCCGGCGAGCGCCGGATTGATTCATCTGGACGTCGAGCCAGTCTGTGGAACAATTCGACGCAGACGAACCAAGGACGGGACCAAGAAGTGGGAACGCTACCGGTAGCTAACGACCTCGACGGTTCGGCGGGGTATCCGTGGTTCGTAGGCTCGGATGGCCAGGGGCGAGTTCGGCTGGCCGCCAACATCGCGGCCGCTGCGTCCGTGCCGGTACTTGCCCTGGCCTGGGTCATCGACAAGCACATACCGATCGAGCCGGGCATGGAAATCGTCGCGAGCGCGGCCGTGACCGGCATCGCCTTACGCTACCGAGCCCGGTGGCCGTTGACCGTGCTACTCGTCGCGTTGCTCGGCGTAGGGGCCGCCTTATTGGGTGACCGAGAGAGTCCCGCGCTGGGGTTCGGATGCGAGATCGCGGTGTTCACGGTCGCATCCCTGCGCCCACGCCGCATAGCGGGCACCGCGGCGCTGGTCAGCGCCGCTTTGCTTTTCGCCGCCGAAAGAACGGACTTCAGCGGGTCAATGACCGCACCCGGAGCGCTGATCGTGGTGGTGTGGACAGCACTGGCCTTCGCGCTAGGGACCGTTGCCCGCACCCAGCGGGCTTATGTCATCGCGCTCGCGGAGCGCGCGCGTCGGGCGGATGAAAAACGAGAGCAGGAAGCGCGCACCCGCATCGTTGAGGAGCGTGTGCGAATCGCGCGAGAGCTTCACGACGTGGTGGCTCATCACATCGCGGTGATCAACGTTCACGCGGGGCTGGCCCGCCGGGCGATCGGCCGCGACGCCGGCACGCTGGATACGTCGCTGGGCCACGTACAGGAGGCTGCGCGAACAGTGCTGGACGAACTGGGGACGGTGCTTGGGGTGCTGCGATCGAGCGATACGACGGAGCCCGCGTCCGGGCCCACGACCCAGCCTGCTCCGGGGCTGAAACGCCTCGATGACCTTTTGGAGACGTTTGCGGCGGCGGGCTTTAGAGTGCGGACGAGCACCACTGGTCCGCGTCGCGACATGGACCAGGCGTGCGACCTGGCTGCGTTCCGGATCATCCAGGAGTCGCTAACGAATGCGTCCAAGCACGGCGCAGGCGGAGAAGCGGAGGTGACCCTGACATACGCGGCCAGCGGTCTCACCATCGAGGTCAGCAATCTTGTCCCCGTAAATCCGCTCGGACACTCGATCAAAGCCCCCCGCTCTACCGGTCACGGGCTGATCGGGATGCGTGAGCGTGCGGATGCCTGCGGGGGATCGTTGACCGCGCGCCAGGATGACCACCAGGTGTTTAGCGTGGTCGCAGTCATCCCGCACCGCCCCACTCACGCACCGGGCAGCACGACGACGGCCTCCGGGGCAGCGTCCAGCGGGCACCTCGGGCGCGTCCCGCTGGCGGGTCCCGCGTGATCCGGGTGGTGATCGCGGATGACCAGCCGTTGATCCGGGCCGGCTTGCGCGGAATCCTGGAACTGGAGAGCGATCTCGAGGTGGTCGGGGAGGCGGCGAACGGCCGCCAGGCAGTCCAGCAGGCACGGGACCTGGCCGTCGATGTCGTCCTGATGGACATCCGAATGCCGCAGATGGATGGGATCACGGCAACGGCCGAAATCTGCGCCAACCCTGCCCTGGCCAGTGTGAGGGTCCTGGTGCTGACCACCTTCGAGACCGACGAGCATGTGGTAGCGGCATTGCGTGCGGGGGCAAGCGGCTTCCTCGGCAAAGGTGCACAACCCGAAGCAGTCACCGAAGCCATCCGGATCGTCGCCCGGGGCGACGCATTGCTGTCACCGGCCGCGACCCGCTCGCTCATCGAACGGGTCTTGAGGGAGCCGCGGACCGAACACGCGCCGGATCGGGAGCGACTCCGGATCACGGTCGAGGGGCTTACTGAACGCGAGAGGGAGGTCATGGTGCTGGTCGCAGAGGGCCTGTCCAACGACGCCATCGCGGACCGCTTGGTTATTTCCTCCCACACGGTTAAGACCCACGTCAATCGCGCGATGATGAAACTCGGCGCCCACGACCGCGCCCAGCTCGTCGTCTTAGCGTATGAAAGTGGACTTCTACACCCGCGATAGCCCAACCGCCGGAGGATACAGTCCCAGCCGCGCAACGATACAAGTCCAAGCGGTTGAAGATACAGCTGCAGCCGTGGCAAGATACCGCGCGAGGGCGATGCCGGCTGGCCTAGTCTCGACGGAATTGATCCATGAGCAGAAGACACCGTCCCGCTAGCAGGCATTGATGATGCTCGCTGAGCAACTCAGCAAGGCTAACGACACCAAGACCGCCGCCGCCGACCTCGGCTTCTCAAGCAACCCTGGTGTCGTGACCGGTTTCCTTGGTCCGAACGGGTCCGAAGGGTCGCCAACACAGGTGCGGGCCAAGCATGCGATACGTCAGGTTGCGGTCCTTAAGGTTGCCGGCAGGCTCTGTGCTGTCGTCCAGGATCTAGATCGAGAGATCCAGCTAGCACTGGCCGATGGGCCCCGCGGAGTCGTCTGTGACCTGTCCGGTGTGCTCGAAAGCGACGCACCGGTCGCCATCGAGATGCTCGCAACGGCAGGTCGACATGTTCGCGACTGGCCCGGAATCCCCGTGGCCGTCGCCAGCCCAGACCCGCGGGTTCGCGAGGCGCTTGCAGCCCACTCCCTGGGCCGCCACCTGATCGTGACCGAGTCGATGTCCTCCGCTGTGTTCGCGGTGCTGGCAACCCCCAGCCTGGCCGTCGAGCGGCTACGGCTCGCACCACACCCGACAGCTCCTCGCGCGTCGCGCAACTTCGTCACCCGCACCCTGTTGGACTGGCGGTTGGGTCGCGTCATTCCGTTCGCAAGCCTGGTGGTCAGCGAGCTCGTGTCCAGCTCGACAATCGACGCAGGCACCGACATTGACCTGTGCGTGGTCTGGGACCTTGGGGCCCTTCGCCTGAGCGTTCGAGACCACGGTCCGGCACTGCCGGATCAACGCCCAGCAGCCCTTGTCTTGCATCGGAGAAGGCTCACCGTCGTCGCAGGCCTCTCACGCGCGTTCGGGGTTCTGCCTACCGCGGACGGCGGCAAGTCCGTCTGGGCCGTGCTTGATGCCCCCCGGCCTCAGCCTTGGACCCCACGAATCCGGGCAGGGCATGCCATCCCCTCTCAGAATTCGCCGGTGTTCACCGACGCTCGAGGCCTAGTTGAGCTGCCATTCTGCGCGGGGTCCAGCCGCAAGCCGGCCTGAGAGGCACCCGACCCCACACCCATGGAGATCTGCGAGCGCGATCAGCGTGGTCTGCTAAGAGCCGTCCTGACCGCACGAATTACGGCGCCGAGTTCAGGTGCCGAGATGAGATCGAAGGCGGATAATCGGGATCGAAGCAGAGCGGCCTAATGGACACCAGACAAGGGGTGGTGGCGATGTCTGATCAGGGTCAGCCGCATCGAAACGGCTTGCTGCAGTCCGCGATGGAGGAGCTTCTGGAACGGACCCGCGCTGTGGCCAACCTCGTGGGGTCGGTCGGAGGCGGAGCGCTCGGCGCCATGCCTGAGCCAGTCCCGACGACGGTGAACCGGCTGCTGAAATCCCTTCAACAGCTCATCGAGCAGGTACCTCCGTTCACTGCTGAGCTCGACGTTCTGATCGAGGAGATCCGCGCCCAACGTCTGACTGTGGCCGCGCTACAAGCGGAGCTTTCTGCTTTCGACCATCAGCTCGAAGTTCTCGAGAAGTCCATGACGCCGCTGGAGAGCTGGGCCCATCAGTGGGCCAGGTTGCGTCAGTCCCTGACTGACGCACTTCAGTCGGCAGCACCCGAACCAGGTTCGTCAGCCGACTGATCGGGAGCCGTGCTGAGCACGGTAGCTGGCGACACAACGGCCCCTAAGTCATTGGAGGACAGGCAACCACAGACTCCCGTTGGTGCGTGGGCTGAGGGAGAATACGGGAATGCTCAGTGAATTGGGGATGCGGTGAGGTCGCTGCGTTCCGGGCGCCTGAGATCGGGCCAGGCTGTTGTCCTTCTGCTCGTTGCCGCACTCTGTGCCGCCACGACGGCTCCCTCAGCTTCGGTGGTCGTCGGTATCGGAGACTCGGTGACGGCCGCGACAAATTGCGGGTGTCCCGGATTCGTCCAGCCGTACGCCGAAGATCTGCCGACTTCGCCCAGCTCAGAGAATCTGGGTATCAACGGCCTCACCGCTGCAGGGCTGCGCACGTTGCTGACCACGCCCAGCCCCACCGCCGATGGTGTGGCTGAAGCAGATACCCTGCTGGTCACCATTGGGGCAAACGACCTGTTGCCACTGCTGCCCAAGTGGCGGGCCTCGGGCTGCCCCGCGGCCTGTTACATGCCAGCTGTGGACACGGTGGGCTCCGACATCAGTGCCATCCTGAGCGCTGCCAGAGCTTTGCGCGGAAACCAACCGACTCGGATCCTTGTGACTAACTACTGGAATGTCTTTGCCGATGGGGACGTGGCAAGCGCTAGTGAGGACCGGGCGTACCTTCTTTGGAGCGACGAGCTCACGCGGGCGCTCAACAGCAGTATCTGCGCCGCCGCGCACGGGGCCGGCGCCATCTGTGTCGACCTGTATGCACCGTTCAAGGGTGACGGGACCCTGAACCCAACTAAGTTTCTGGCCGGTGACGGGGACCACCCCAACGCTGCCGGCTACCAGCTCATCACCTCGGCCCTGTGGGCGGCCACGCCGCCAGCCATGTGATCTGGAGCGGTTCAGTCATGAGACGTCAGGTCGGGCCAACGTCCAGCGAAGAGCCGACCGGTAATGGCGGATTCATGCCCGACAGAGAAGACCCGCCTCTTGCCGAAAGAGGCCCCGCCCTGGGCCGCCGCTGCGCCAGGCTCCGACGCCGGTAGCGTTGACGATGATGAGCAAGCAGACCGACCATTACTTCACCGCCGAACCAGCCAGCACCGCCGAGCGCCGACAGCTTCGAGTGCACCTGGTGGGCCGGGAGGTCATCGTCCAGACGGCACCTGGCATCTTCTGCCCAGACAGGGTCGACATTGGCACCGCTGTGCTACTGCGCGAGGCGCCCGTACCGCCGCCGACCGGCAACCTCCTGGACATCGGTTCGGGGTGGGGCCCGATCGCCCTGAGCCTCGGGCTGCTGAGCCCGGATGCCAGCATCTGGGCCGTGGATGTAAACCAGCGCGCGCTGGCGCTGTCCCGAGACAACGCCAAAGCACTGGGAATCATCGACTTCCATGGCGTGACCCCAGAAGAGGTGCCGGCCGAGATCGCTTTCGAGGCAATTTGGTCCAACCCGCCGATCCGGGTCGGTAAGCTCGCTCTGCACGAACTGCTGATGAAATGGTTGCCCCGCCTGACACCCGGTGGCTCTGCCTACCTGGTCGTTCGAAAGAACCTCGGATCGGACTCTCTGCAACGCTGGCTGACCACCGAGCTGGAGGCCAACCAGCCGGGCGCCTTCACTGTTGGTCGCCATGGCACCGCCAGGGGGTTCCGACTGCTCTCCGTGCACCGCGACCGGTGATCAGGCCAGGGTCGTAACCCCATCTGCCACCAAGACTGCCGGACCTGCCAGCTCGACCTCCTGGCCGGGCAGCGCCCGAACTCGCAGCGTCCCACCGGGCACGTCAACCCGCCACACGTCGGTCGCGGCGTCCGCTCCAGCCCACCAGCGTGTGGCCAGCGCCGCTGCGGCAGCTCCGGTACCGCACGAGCGAGTCTCACCGACGCCACGTTCGTGCACCCTGATGGCGATGTGGCCGGGGCCGATCGGCCGGACAAACTCCACGTTGGCGCCAAGGGGCGATACGGGGTTGACCTCGGGTACCTCGGTCAGGTCCAGCGAGGTCAGATCTGCAGAATCCGGCAGTGCCACAACAACATGTGGGTTGCCCAGGTCCAGACTCAGTCCGGGCATCGGATTATGTCCGTGCACCTTGACCATGGCATCGAAGCCCTTCTCGAGGGTGCCGGCTGCGTCCACAATTCGCCAGCTGCCCAGGTTGACGGCGATCAAGGCGCCCTCAAAACGGACCAGCTTGACACCACTGCGGGTAGCGATAGCGAAGTCGTCAGCCGTCTCCAGACCCTCGCGGCGCAAATAGGCGGCAAACACCCGGGCTCCGTTGCCACACATCTCGGCGACGCTGCCATCGGCGTTGCGATAGTCCATGAACCAGCGAGCCTGGGCGCCTTGATCGCGCACATGCTGCTCGGCTGCCGCCTGCGTCGGGACCACCCGGATCACGCCGTCAGCACCGATGCCCGCCCTGCGATCGGTCAGACGTCGGACCTGGTCGGCGCTCACATCGCGCGACCCCTCCAGGTCGGCCACCAGGATGAAGTCGTTCTCGGTGCCGTGGCCCTTGGTGAAATGCAGCTCGCCCATGTCAGTCATCTCGCCCATTGTTGCTCACTCCACTGCCCCACGCAGAGCCGATGATGTTGAGCGCACGCTCGATCCGCTGTGGATCGTCATACCCGAGCCAGTGGATGCGCGGGTCCGGGCGGAACCATGACTCCTGTCTGCGGGCGAATCTGCGGGTCGCGGTGATCGTGTCCTCGATGGCCTG
>PMJN01000290.1 GCA_003157445.1 Micrococcales bacterium | reverse complement strand
GGAGCGACGGTCAGACTCACGGTCCCCTCTCCGTGACGCACCGCATTCTCCATCAAGTTGGCCAGGATCTGGTCGAGCCGGTCAGGGTCGGCCCACACCTCGGGCAACGCTGCCTCATGCCCGGTGAGAACGAACCGCTCGCGCTCATAACCACTGGCGACGAATCGTTCGATATGCCGATCAATGGCCGCATAGACATCGACCGGCTGTTTACGCACCTGCAGTCGCCCGGCGTCGATGCGTGAGATATCCAGAAGCTCGGTTATGAGCCGGGTGACCCGGTCAGCATCGGCCTCGATGGTCTGCAGCATCAACCGCTTCTGGTCGTCGGTGAAACGGTCCCAACGACGAAGAAGAGTCGAGGAAAAACCCTTCACCGAGGTCAGGGGCGAGCGCAGTTCGTGGGCGACTGTGGAGATGAGTGCGGAACTGTTGGCCTCGGCGCGACGGCGTGCCTCGGCGTCACGAAGCGCAACGACAACCTGGCTGACGGGCATATTTCGACCTGGGCGCATATATCTGGCGGTTACAAGGACCTCATGCATTCCAGGGATGATCAACAGCTTTTCACGGTGACCGGAGCGGATGGCCAATCCGTTCCAGGGATCGGTGGCGTCCCACCAAGAGCGACCGTCATACTCCTGCAAGGGAATTGCCTTACGTATGTCCTGACCCAGCAGCTCAGAGGCGACGATTCCGGTTATACGGGCGGCCCTGTCGTTGGCATAGACGATAAGCGCCTGGTCGTCGGCGACCAGCAGCCCGTCGGGGTGCTGGTCACAAATATCGAAGAACCACCCGGCGGAACTCTCGGCAGCCGATCCCTTGGCCCCTTGTCCCATACAGAGACTTTATCCAATGTCGACAGACTTTATCGAGTGCCGAGAGCGTTTCTGCGCATCAGCGGACTGGTACATACAAAGGGTCGCGGCCATGGCCAGGTTCAACGACTCGGCCTTGCCGTAGATCGGGACCCGAACCACCGAGTCACATGCTGCCCTGACCTCCGGCTCAAGGCCCCAGGCCTCGTTGCCCATCACCCATGCGTGAGGCCTGGCCAGATCGGCTTCGCCAAGCAGCGTGTCCCCGCTGCCATCGGCCGCCAAGAGGGCCAGACCCGCCGCGCGAACCCGATCCAGCAGAGCGGCGACAGGCACACCGGTCACGATCGGCAGGTGGAACAGCGACCCGACCGTCGAGCGGACCACCTTCGGGTTGTAGATGTCGACACTGGAGTCACTGAGCAGGACCGCGTCGGCTCCGGCCGCATCGGCACCTCGGATCACGGTTCCGGCATTGCCTGGGTCACGGACGTTGGTGAGGATCACCAGGAATCTCGCAGGTCGACCCAGCACCACATCCAGGGGGACATCCATAGGCCGACAGACCGCGAGAACTCCCTGCGGGGCCAACGTGTCGCTCATGGCGACAAGTACCTCGTGACTCACCTCATGCAAGGACAGGCCCTCTGCGCGGGCCGCCTCCAACAAGTTTGCCTGCCAAGGGCCCGTCTGGGCCTCGAAGTAGAGGTCCTGGATCGTGTCAGGCCGATGCGCCACGACCTCGCGTACGGACTGGGGACCTTCGGCGAGAAACAGCCCGGTGCGCTCACGCACGGCGCGCCGACTCAACGCCCGCACTGACCTAACCCGCTCGGAGCCGGTATTGGTCAACATCTGATCGTCAGAATTGCGGAGCGTCGAACCAGCGCGTAATAGTGCGGTAACTCAGGCTGCGTCGCCGGCCACGGCCTGCGCCGGAGCGTGGGCCCGAGAGATCTCAACAAGCGCAGCGAAAGCGGCGGCATCGTTGACGGCCAACTCGGCCAGCATTCGTCGATCGACCTCGACTTCGGCGACCTTCAGACCCTGGATGAACCGGTTGTAGGTCATGCCGTTGGCGCGAGCACCGGCGTTGATCCGCTGGATCCAGAGGCGACGGAAGTCACCCTTGCGAGCGCGACGGTCACGGTATGCGTAGCCCAGTGAGTGGGTGACCTGCTCCTTGGCCTTGCGATACAGCCGCGAACGCTGTCCGCGATAGCCGCTGGCGCGCTCGAGAACTACCCGACGCTTCTTGTGGGCGTTTACCGCCCGCTTCACGCGTGCCACGTGAGACTCCTTGCCTTGATTATTCTGCTGGCGCGTCCTGAGACAATTTGACTTCCGCCCTCAGCGGAGTGCCTTCGTCAGTGTCAGCGGAGCTAAATTGAGTTTGTCTGAATTACTGAGATTGCGGGGGCCCTGCAGCCGGTGTGGGCCCGCAGGTTGTCTGACCTATTTGCCGAGAAGCTTCTTGATCTTCTTGGCTTGGGGCTTGTTCAGCTGCACGTCATTCGCGATCGAGCGGGTCTTCTTCGAAGACTTGTGCTCGAGCAGGTGGCGGCCACCGGCCTGCTCACGCATGACCTTGCCGGTGCCCGTGAGGCGGAAGCGCTTCTTGGCGCCGCTGTGGGTCTTCATCTTCGGCATGGTGCCGATCTCCTTCAGTCGTGCGGGTCCTACCGGACCCACGGGGTTCTGTCGTGAATCTGGGGACTACTCAGCGGCGGTGTCTGCAGTCGCAGGGGTCGTGCTGTCGGTCGTCGCAGGGGTTGCGCTGTCGCCAGTCGCCGCAGCGGTGGTGTCCGCAGCCGATGCTGGGCTCGAGGCAGCAGCCGCAGCAGCAGCAGCGCCGTCTTCGCGCTTTCGACGCTGTTCGGCTTTGGCTTCGGCCTTCTTCTTGGTCGGACCGATGACCATGATCATGTTGCGGCCGTCCTGCTTGGGTGAGCTCTCAACAAAGCCAAGGTCACCGATGTCTCCGGCGAGGCGTTGCAACAAGCGATAGCCGAGCTCGGGCCGCGACTGCTCGCGGCCGCGGAACATGATGGT
>PMJN01000106.1 GCA_003157445.1 Micrococcales bacterium | reverse complement strand
CATGCGCCCGGGCTGACCTGGAACCTCGTCGCCACCCCGAATCCCGCGTAGAACCTCTCGGCAGCCGAGATCATGCCTACCAGCTCATCTCTGCTGGCGTCACCGTGCGGCAGTACTGTCCTCATCCACCAGGACGAGCTCGCGGAGAAGCGCAGCCACCAGCCGCCGATGTGCTCGACGTGCTCCGCAGGGAGCGCCCCGGCCACTCTCTCTTGCAAGCACCGCACCGTCTCCGGGCTACGCGGGATAGAGGACACCAACACCAATCACCGTCCAATCTTCGAACGCTGCACCGCAATCCAGCCCTCTCGCTGGGCGCCACCGGCAAGGTCAAGTCATCTCGCAGCGGGATCTTGTTGCGAACACGTGGCCGCCGGCGCTGTCCTACGTGGCGACCGCGCGAAATGCGACAAGCATGAGAGCGTCATGCTGACTGTCTCGGATCAGTGGGGCCGTGACCGAAAGACGTTGAACGACAACACTCCCAGGATGGGCTGGGATGGGGCTCACGAACTGGTGTAATCAGTCCTCGACGAAGAGCTTTGGGCGTAGGGGTGCTGGTCCCGGGACCAGCCAAGGGGTGCTGGTCCCGGGGGCCGGACGCTACCGGTTGGCGGGTGTGGTGGGGCGATTCGTGGCTTTTGGCGTCGCAGGTGTGCTGGGGTGGGTCGTGGACTGCGTCGTCGCCAGCGGCGTCGCGTGCCCGGGCTTGGCGCGGGTGGCGTCGTAGACGACGTATCCGACACCGAGGGTGATGGCCACGATCAGCGTCACGGCGACCGTGACGATCTGCGTGAGCGTGCGGCCCTCGCGAGCCTTCGCCGCTGCTGCGAGCTCCGCGGCCCGGGCCCGGCGCTCGGTCGAACGTTTCTTGCTGGTCACTGGCACTCCTTCTATGTTCACGGACACCGCCGTCTGAGGGTATCCGCTGGGCACAACTGCGCCTGCCGCAAAGGGTGCCAGATTCGGCCCGCCGCACAATGAGCCGCGCCGCCTGGTAGCCAAGCCGCCTGCGGCCACCCTGTTTGAATACCGTGGCCGGAGCCTGGACGCGCTGCCTCAAGGCCACTGGCCACCCGCCGGCCGCCCCGGACCCGCGCAGATGAGCCGGCCGGCAGCGAGCATGGTCCTGGCAGGTGAAGTCGAACGAGCTCGTCAGGATGAACCGTCCCAGCGTGCCGCGGTCGCAGGGATGAGGTCGCGGCCCGGCTAACGTCCGGCGTGCGAGGTCCCGTGATGATCCGGGTGCTGCAGCGTGACGGTATGGCGGACAACTTCATCTCGTTCAAGCCGCGCAAGAAACATATGATCTGGGTGGTGCGGATCGACCGAGACGAGGAGCTAGACGCCCGCCTGGAGGAGTCCGGCCTCACCATGCGGCCCTACGACAAGATGGAAGCAGTACCAGCTACAAATCGTCCCAGGGGACCTGAAGGCTCAACAGGGCCTGTTCACCGACCTGATCCGGATGGCTCGTAACCTGCCTGTGGAACCGCTGGGAGTCGCTGTGCTGGTTGGTCACCATGTCCCGTCACGATATCGAGACGAGCCTTGGACGGTGAACCGCGGCCATCGTCATGAGAGTGAGTCCCGATAGCCAGTGGGGACCGGTCACACCTACACGACGATGCTGGCGACCCGGCGGCCTGGGATCTCTGTCATGTGACGATCCCCTTGTGCTGTACCTCTTCGAGCCCTACNNCCGTCAGGGTCGCTGGGGCACCGGGACGCGCCGGCGTTGATGTTTACGCCGTGTGCCTGATGGGTACATGATCAGGCAGGTGTCGACGGTGGCATCATCACGCCTACCCATGGGGGGACCATGAAGAGGACCGCCTTGCCGTTCGCCCATGCGTGCACGTTCTTCGTCGTGCCGCTGGCACTCGTGGCGATGCTGAGCGGCTGCGGGACCACTAACACCAAACCCGGCGCTGCCACTGCAGCCGTAGCGAAGCCGGGTCAGAGTCTCGGCATCGAATCCCTACCGAACCTGCGCGACCTGGGCGGCTACAAGACCAGCGATGGAGCGACGGTAGCCGGCAAGCTCGTCTACCGATCCAGCCAGCTCACCGATATTTCTGAGGGGGACATGAAGAAGCTGGACAACCTTAACCTCAAGACTGACCTCGACCTGCGTACCGCCCAGGAGCGCGACCCCAACCCGGACCAGCTTCCGCCCGGCGTCAACGACATCTGGATGAACGTGCTGGCCGACGCGAATCAGGCGGGACTCGCCCAGCTGAATAGTTTAATGAAAGATCCGAAGGCGGCCAACGCCGCTCTGGGCGGTGGCAAAGCGGAGGCGACATTCGAGGCGTCGTATCGGCAGTTCATCACCTTGTCGAGCGCGAATAAGTCGTACCGTCAGCTCTTCCTTACGCTAGGCGATCAGAAGCAACTGCCCGCGCTCTTCCACTGCACGGGCGGCAAGGACCGAACCGGATGGGCCGCGGCCGCCTTCCTGACCCTCCTCGGCGTACCGAAGGAAACCGTCATGGAGGACTACCTGCGGACCAACGACTATGTCCTCCCCACGGTTCAGAAAGCCAACGCTGCCTTCGTCGAAGCCGGTGGCGACCCATCGATTCCTTCGGCCATCCAGGGCGCGAAGAAGGAGTATCTCGAAGCCGCCTTCGACGAGATGTCGACGAAGTACGGCACGATCGAGCAGTACTTCTCCGAAGGGTTGGGCATCGATGCCAGCCAGCAGAAAGCCCTGCGGGATCTCTACCTTGGGCAGCGATAGACGGGGAGCCTGCGGCTACGCGCCAACCTCGCAGGCCAGATAGACCGAGTGTGCGAGGGTCATGCCCTCCTCATCATCTTGCGCAAGGCATCGCCGTACGTGGTCATGATCTCGCTCGACGACTACGAGGCGGGACCACAACCCTTGAGCGCGTCCCGTATCCCGATCCCGTTGCGGACCTGAGAGGGGTGGGGTGAAGGTAGCGGCGTCGGCCGTCGCGGTAGCCGGGGCGTGCGTCGGGCCGATCAAGTTACACGAGGTGCGCTATGGCAGGCGCTATCTATTGGGTGGGTATGCCCGACACTCGACCGATCACCAAGACCTGACCAACTCATCGATGCACACGATGGCCCAGTACTAGGCCGCATTCGGGACTTAATGTGGGGAGTCAAGGTCACCGGGCCGGAAAGTGTTGGCAGAATGCTCAACAGCGTCCTGGAGTTGGCCCTGCAGCGATCGCAGGTACGTCCAGTTCATGGTGTCAACAGATCCGTGCCCCCAGAGGATCCGCTCGAAGTAGATTTCACCGTTGCTCGAAATACCGGAAACGGTGATCGAATCCCCGACCAGCGCCTGGTAGGTGATGCTGTCGCCTTGGGAACGATGGGAAGCAAGCTGTTGTTCGAATTCCTGCCGGGCGCTTGTGCTCCCGATTGCCGTGTTTCCCGCAACACCCAGGTTGTTCCTCCCGAAGCAGATGACCTGCGCTCGCCCATCGGGACTCGTGTAGCCGAAGCCGTCCCCGTTGTCGGGTGCTCTTTGACTGCGGAAGTTCGCTGGGACGTCGCAAAAGAAGCCGAACCGTCCGTTGCCGTAACGGTTATACGCTCGCGGCGGCGTGGCTTCCCTTGCGGCTATGTCCGCTGAGATTTCACCGGTGGCTTCGTTGGTCAGCTCTATGTCGCGCATCAGGTCGAGGTGAAAGCAGGCGCCCTTGAACGCGGCGAACGGTTGCTGGGCCACGTCGTTCTTGCTGACCATTGCAAGGTTCTTGTTGACCATTGCGAGAGTGAGTCCGACCGAGTCGGCAGCCCCTCGCACGGCATTCAACTGGTAAGAGCAGGAGACCTGCTTAGTCACAGATGTGCCGTTGAGCGCCGAGTCGACGGTGACGATCATGTCACCGACCGGTACTGGTGAGGTGTTCCACGGCACCAGCCAGCCTGCGGGACCTGGAAGGTCGTCTGTCCGGCCAGAGCGTCGACGGCGATGGCCTTGGGCCATGGTTTGAGAGCCCCCAGCTGGGCGGAGCCGTAACGTAGTGCGCGGCCGGCGTCGGAGTCGAACGCCCGAGCTGGTCCCGGCAAGAAGTCGCAGATCGTCCCGGTCTGCAAGGAAGACGTTGCGAGTGTTCCGCATTCGGCAAGAAAGAGCCGAAGCAGCGGCAGAATCAAATCGCCGTTGACTAGGCCTGCGGCAGCGGCGGTGTTCGCGCCGCCGTCGGCGAGCAGCGTAATGAGGGAACCAGTTTCGGGAGTACCGAATGTGACGATCGTGCTGACCTCGGTGGCCCGTTCGATACCGCCGACCCCAGGATGTGTCACGGCGTAACGCGCGGCGAGGCCACCCATCGAGTGGCCGACGATGATCACCTTCTCCCCTGTCGCCTGGAAGAGGCAGTCGATGGCGGCACCGAGCGCTGGACCGATGTGGGAGTCGTCCACCCACCGGGCAGAGAACGGCTGATAGTCGAACGTGAACACTGCTGCACCGCGGATGCGCTGCAACTGGCCGATCATCGATCGTTCGGAATTCACGCTTCCGAGCCGGTTAGGAGTGAGGTCGATCTTGTGAGAAAAGTTCCCCTTGCGGAAGTCGTTCAAGACGCAATCCGCGCACTGCTGGACGCCAAGCCCGAACCGAACTGATCGGGTCGCAACTGGCCTGATCGCAGTGCCCCGACGGTGTATCAGCAGCGCCGGGGCCCAAGGAACAACCACATCAACTGGAGGTTCCCCATGTTTACCCTCGCCCAGGTCGCCCGCCGTCGCATCACTGGCCCGCCGCTGGTCGCCGCGGTAGAGGTCGACGATCTCACCGCCCTGGCCGTCGCCGAAGGCGTGCTGAACCTCACCCACCCTCCGGTCCGTACGATGAGCACCCAGCACCCCGATGGAGAAACCCCCAGATGCCCCATTCTGTGCAATCTGTCCAAGCCGCGGCCAACACTGAGGCAGTCAAGCGTGCCCGCAATCAGGCCACGGTCGTGACGTGCGTTGCCGCGACCGTTCCACCCGTGCTGGCCATGCAGGGCATGGCCAGCCTGGCCGTCGACCTGCTTCACTTCGCGGTGGTGGTCGCGATCGCGCTG
>PMJN01000060.1 GCA_003157445.1 Micrococcales bacterium | reverse complement strand
GCCATCATGATCTCCATCTTCGCAGCGTTCGTGTTCAGCCAGGACTCGACTATCAAGTCGATGGGCTTCGTACTGGCCACCGGAGTGGCGATCGACGCCTTCGTCGTCCGGATGACCCTTGTACCAGCGGCGATGTCACTGCTCGGCGACCGGGCGTGGTGGCTGCCAGGCTCACTCGACCGTCTGCTGCCCGACTTCGATATCGAGGGCAAGGACCTGCGGACCAACAAGCACGCGGCATCACCGTCGGACGACCCCACCTCGAAAGAAGTCGAAATCTGACACGTCCGCGGCGCACACCACCGGACTCCCGCAGCCGACGCCGCACCTTGTGCCGATATGTACCGGCCTCGACCGCCGCATGGCGTTGAAATCAGCCCGCGCCATCGCCGCCCCGAACCTCTAAAACACCTCAGCAACCATCTGCGTCGACAAGCTCATGCACAACACCTTCAATCAGTCAGGTGTTGCGATCACCGAAAGAACCCACGGAACGCTCACCGGAGCCTCACCAAGCCCGCAGCCAGTTGGGGGGGGCACAAGACGATCACCACAAGGATGCCCAAACGAAAGATCCGATCAGCGCCAGTCGGAGCTGAGGAACGCGACAAAGATGCGTCCGTTGACCGTTCGGCAATTGGACCGGTGCACTCGGGTGCTCCGCTTGTGGCCTTCTGCTGGCCATTGCGGTGGGGGGCGGCCACGACCATGCTGGGTGGACCGTGGACAGGGAGCAGTCGGTATGAGCCTCAGCAAGCAGATCGGCCCGGAGTTCCAGGCCTACGACTTCACGCACGACCGGCGCACATACGAGGTCTTCCGGGGTGGTTCGGGGCCGGCGGTTCTCGTGCTCCACGAGATTCCCGGCCTGCATCCGGGCGTCATCGACTTCGCCCGGCGGCTCATCGCCGCGGGGTACACCGTCTACCTGCCCTCCCTGTTCGGCAGGCCCGCAGCCCCGGCGACCGGCCGCGAGATCGTGCGATCGGTCCTGCGGGTCTGCGTGGCGCGTGAGTTCACGAAACTGGCCGACCGCACGAGCCCTGTCGTCGGGTGGCTTCGGGCACTCGCAGCGTCGGCCTCCCATGAGTGTGGCGGTCCCGGGGTCGGTGTGGTCGGAATGTGCTTCACCGGAGGATTCGCATTGGCCACAGCGCTCGAGCCGTCGGTCATTGCGTCCGTCATGAGCCAGCCAGCCATGCCCGCGCCGATCGGGGAGCGTGGCCGTGCCGCCCTGGGTCTGGATGACGAAGACCTCTCCACGATCACGACACGAGCCAATGAAGACCTTCGCGTGCTCGGGCTCCGGTTCACCAATGACCGGGGTTGCCCGCCGGAGCGGTTCGAGACCTTACGGACGACGCTCGGGCCATCCTTCGAGGGGATCGAGATCGACTCGTCGCCGGGCAACGCGGCCGGCATCGCGCCGTCGGCGCACGCGGTGCTCACGGTCTCCCTCGTCGACGAGCCGGGGCATCCGACGAAGGTCGCCCTCGACCGGGTCCTGGCGTTCTTGGCCGCGCAGCTGCGTCGTTGACCCGTCACGAGGTGGCGGATGCCGACGGGCGCGCAGGGTCGCGTACATCGCCGACGGGCTCCCGAAAAGGAGCCTGTCCAAGCCCCGGGGTGGTTCTCTGAGACTACGTCTGGCTCGCCTGGGCGATGTCAGCTTGGGCGTCCTCGGCGAGGAATATCAGCGCGTCGTGCCGTACTCATCTCTTCGGCATACAGCACGCGTTGTGTCACAAGGCGACCCCTGCGGTGAATGCTGACTCCTTCGGTTGCACTCTCTGGCGCATCGCTGACCGTTTCGCTACTGCGACAGGGCCCGACAGACTCACGGGGATTCTGCACCTCACGTGGATGGCTGGCTAGCAGAAGACCGGCTCGAAGTCTGAGGAGTTGCCGGGCTCGAACGGCGCGCTGGTCATCATCTCTTCGTCGGCTGCATGGCATTGTCACGACGCCACCTTGTGCAGGCAACGTGGTGGAACGCACCACGGGCTACACGATGTTGGTGCATCTGCCCGATGGCTACAAGCCGGCCCGGGTCGCATTGGCGCTGGCCGCGAAGATCCAGACTTTGCCGGCGGCACTACGCGGGTCGCTGACCGGGAACCAGTGCGTGGAGATAGGCGACTGGAAACAGGTGCGAATGACCACCGACATGACTATCTACTTCTGCGACCCGCATGCCCCGTGGCAGGGCGGCACCAGTGAGAATACTGGACGGGTTCGTGCGGCAGGACTCTCCTGAGGGCGCCGCCGACTACGCAATGCTGCACGACCACTAAGCCAGGACACGGCCGATACCAGACATGGGGTCCAGGCCCGCGCGGAGAAGACAACGCTGAGCGGATCGGATCAACGCTGGAGTGAACCAGTGAGCTCGACAGCTCCCTGGCTCACCCCAGCAAACGTATCGGGTCCGGTAACCGAACCCTTAGCGGACGCCGTTGGCCGGGGTGGTAGCACCCCGACGCGCCCCGAATGTTGCAGCTGGCGCTGCGAGGCTGGCAGTGCGTGAAGCCAGCGACCAGGCCACCGGGGGCACACCGCGCTGACCCGCGGGCGATCGCGGGCTGACCCGCGACACGTCGGGGCTCACACTGATGTCAGTTGGAATACCGTCTCCGCGGGGGTCGTGGGCCGCGGCGGTCAGGTTCTCTTGGGGTTTGCGTGGGTTCGTCATGTTCGCATGCCTCTCGTCCCAGCACACCGTGCCCGCAAGCCGCAGCCTGGCAGTCGAGCGTCGAACGGGTGTGGCTTCTGCCGGGCCCTGTTGGTGGTGAAGGTCGCTGTTCGGCCATTGCGGTGCCGCGGTGGGCCTGCCGTCAGCCGGAGTGCGCAATGCTAACGCAACTGCCGGCAATGCTGGTCAATTGGCACTGATCCCCAGCTTTGATCCTCTCTGCTGGTGCTCGGGCGCTGGTGAAAGAGGTGGCCAATGTCATTGGGCGTTGATGTGGGCGGCCCAGCTCGTTTTCGGCGGCGTCATCTGTGGTGCTGATGTGAGGTGCCGCCGCTTCGGGAGCACTCAATGCGACAGCGGCTGTCACGGTTCACGACGCCGCCCTCTGGTTGGTCCCCTTGATCCGCCAAGCTCGGCGGGCACCCACGTTTCTTGCTATGCGCCCGCGAGGCACAAGCCGTCCAGTCATCAGCAGACCTGACAGGATTTCACCGGTTGACAATCGATGGTCTACGCCTCAGCGAGGCTCAGCTTTGGATGCGCCGGTCATCGTTGACTGACGGGGACACGCACAGATCCCAAAGACGCACGCTCATAGTCAAGAGCCGGTCGCGTCAAGACTCGGTCGTGCCGAGATCCGGTCGCATGGATCATGCTCGGGCATCGGGCATACCCGCAGCGCAGCAAGCGAGGCCCTGATGACTTCCTGCCAGCCGGCACTGAAGGCAGACAGACGTTCGTTCCGCCATGGGACTTCCCGGGTTCGCGTGCAACGCGCGCCGTGCCGGTCACGATGCGACTCAGCGCGAGTCCGATCAATGCCGCTATCAGGTGGCCCGCATCGGTGAAGTCGCCACCGATGATGACCGCTGTTGCGAGCCCGAACAGGAGCGCCGCGATAGCGGCACGGCGCGTACGTCGGGCCGGTAGCCGTGTTGCGAGCACGGCTGCGAGAGCGACCAGACCGTAGCTGGGTCCAACGTCGAGCGCGTAGGCAAGGCTGTGAGGAAGCAGACCACGATCGACACCAACGCCGATCGCCGCGACCGTCAGCGCCGTGGCCCCGAGGTGGCCGGTTGCGAAGATCAACATAGTGCGCCCGGTGCCCAGCAACCGTTCGGCCGGGGCCATGACCGCTACCATCAGCGGAGCCAGCAGCCAGATCCATGCAGTGGACGGCACCCAGAACGCTGAGATGACCAGCACGCGCAGCGGGTCAATGGTCATGTTGTGAAGGTTCGTGGAAGCGCTGGCGACCAGCCAGTGCACGGCGTGCGGACTGCTGCTAGCGAGTGTGGCGGTGGTGACCACCAATCCCGCGAGGTAGGCGGCAGTTGCCGGCGCTTGGCGAACCAGAGTGCGCAGGATACTGGGCCAGTGGGTGAGGGGACTAGTGAGAGCATGACGGCGGGTAGTGCCGGGTGCTGGGGCGATGACCGCTGAGCTGTCGGTGAACGTCGCGGTCATCACTGCCTCCTGTTGCCGCTCCCGATGACGAAGGTCGGAGATGCAGCAAAGACAGCATGGCGACCCTGCCTGGGATGTACCTCGACGGATCCTGACAATCGGCTGTAAGCCCGGCCATCCGGCGACGCACCGCCTACCCAGATGAATCTCGCCGGTGGCAGGCAGTTCCCGGTATGTGCAGGGCTTCTCAGGATCAGGGCCGACTGTGACCCTGAGACAATGACGTTGGTGGGTTCGGGAAGCAGGCGCGTGCCATGGGCTCGGTCACATGGTGGCGCCGGATGCGCGTCGTGACGGCTCTACTGGTTCAGCTGTTGGTTCTTGGCGCGGCGATGGAGGTTCTGACCTCGGGCCTGGCCATTCCCGTTGCAGCGGCGGCGGGCGCCGCGGTGAATGCGGGCAGCTCCCTGTTCGACGCCCTGCCAACAACGATGGCTGCGTCCTCGCTGCCGCAGGCCTCGGTGATGTTGGCCGCCAAAGACCTCATGAACACGGCCATGCATGCCCTGCCGGCCGAGCCGCTTTCGGTCCAACCGATGACCGCGCAACCTGGGCTCACTCAGCCAGCGCCCTTGCCAACGACAACAACCCCCACCAAGACGGCAGCGCCCCCTGCCACAGTGCCGTAAAATCCTCTCCTGTCACCTGTAGCCGGGCGAGACCACCGGAGTCATGCGCGAACCATGTGAACGTGTACTGCCCTGCAGCGACGAGTGTCGTTAATGCCCGTTCCTCTGACACCTACTAGAGAGAAACAATTCATGACGCTCCAAAAAGCCGACTTCGACGCCATCTACGACCAGCCCGATCCACGGGCGTATTTCTCGACGCTCGAGCAGTTGGACTACACCATCCCCCAGCACGGAGCAGACGTGTTCGCACAGCTCCTGAGGATGCACGCAGCTGACGACAATCACCGGCCCAAGATCCTGGACCTCTGTTGCTCCTATGGCGTCGTTGCCACCTTGCTGAAGACCGATCTAGACATAGGGGACATCTACGCGCACTACCGCGACCCTGCCACCGCGCCCCTCTCCTCCGAGCAGCTGGCCGCAGCAGATCAGCATCTCCTGCTCGAACACCACCGACCCGGTGCGCCACACGTCGTCGGCCTGGACGTAGCCCGCCACGCCGTCGACTACGCCGTAGCCACCGGGGCACTGGACGCTGGCATCGTGGAGAACCTCGAGCTCAACGATCCTTCCCCACAGCTGATCGCACAGTTGTCCGACGTCAGCCTCATCACGACAACCGGTGGCGTCGGATACGTGACCCACCGGACCTTCGACCGGTTACTCGAGGTGACTTCGGGTTCGGTCTGGGTGGCCGCATTCTGTTTGCGGACATACGACTACCAGAGGATCGCCGAGACACTGCGCACGCACGGGTTACACACCGAACGGGCGACCCGGACCTTTCCCCAGCGCCGGTTCACAGGGCCGCAGGAGCAGCAATGGGCGGTCTCGCAGGTCCGGTCCCGTGGGGTCGACCCGGCAGGCAAGGAGGCGGACGGTTTCTACCACGCGGAGCTTTACTTGTCGCGTCCTTCGGCGGAAGTCGACGCGCGACCACTGGCCCAGCTGCTTCCTGAGTTGTTCTGACTGCAGCCAGCGCGCAGGTAGCCGCCGCTCATGGCGTTGGTCAGGCGCGAGTTGGTTCTACGCGCGGCGGCTACCTGCTGGCGGTGCTGACAAGCCCTCGAGTTGCCGCCAGCCCCCACGGCGATAGGCAGGTGTGGCGGTCGCGAGAATCAGCAGTGCCGCGCTCGCGCTGGTGATCATGACCAGGCACATGGCGCGTGCGTTTCCGCCGAGTACGCCGACCAGCGGGCTCACGACCCCTGCAACGCCGGCCAGCATAGCGCCGATGAAGGCCGCAGCCGTGCCCGCGATCGCACCGAGCC
>PMJN01000329.1 GCA_003157445.1 Micrococcales bacterium | reverse complement strand
CCCAAGCGCAAGGAGTTACTCCGCCTCTCTGGCCACCTTCATCTCTCCGCCATGCGCGATGATCGCGTAGAGCACAAAGAAGTCGATCGCCAACAGCGTCAGCGACCAGACGGGGAAACTCGTGGCCCACGCGAAGTTGACCAGCGCGCTGACTGCCACCAGGATGACTGCCACCGTCCGGGCCCACATCCGACCTGTGAACAGGGCTAGCCCGGCCAAGAAGACCAGTGCTCCGGCGATGAGCTGCAGCCAGCCCCAGCCGGTGTAGCTCACCTGGACGGTAAGCCCCTGGGTTGGGAATGCAATGTAGGCGTGGCGGAACAGCGCAATGAGGCCCTCAAACATGTGGAACACGCCGAGAATCGCCATCATGGTGCCGGCAAACACGATCCAGCCGACCCAGCCGGTGACCTCGGGCTGATTTTCAGTGGCACGTCCAGAAACCGTGGCGCCGCCACCTGACATCGACGTACTGCTAGCCATGATGACTCCTCCAACGAAGGTATAGTGCGTTTCGAGCACTTAAAGACTGATCTCGTGCCGAAGGTGCAGCCTCATCCGCGGTGGATGAATTTACCCCTGAAGGCAGCACGGTCACCTCAGGGCAGCCGCGCATCTTAAGGGGCAGCAACGCCGGGGTGGATCTACGCCGGTCGCGAGCCGCCCGCCGGCTCGGCGGTTGTCCAGCCCTGGATGATTCCCAACTCACGGGCCCGGCGTACGGCCTCATTGCGACGCGAGGCTCCGAGCTTGCGAAGGATGTTGCGCACATGGGTGCGGACGGTGTTCACCGAGACGAACATGGCGCCGGCGATCTCATCTGTTGTGAGCAGCGCGGCCAGATGGCCAAGGACCTCCCGCTCCTTTTCTGTAAGCGGTTCCAGAAGCGGGCTCGAGACGGGTCTGACGCCATCGGGAGACGGCTCGTGGTCCCGTCGGGGCGGTGCAGATGGATGGACGTCCTCCAAGCTGGACGCTCCGAGCCAGCCGTGCTCGGCCGCCAGCTGCGGGTCCGCGCGCAAGAGTCTGCGCACTTGAGGCGAGGCCTCACGGAATTGGCGTCGCATCCGTTCGGGTGCTGCCAGCCGCAGAGAACGCTCCAGCGCCTGCCCGGCTTGCAGCTCCTCCCCATCGTTCAGCTGACGAGTTGCCTCCAGCAGCCAGCCGCCGACTCGCGTCGGAAGAGATACCGTTGCGCTGCGCGACAGGCCAGCCGCGGACTCGACTCTCTCCCCGGTGGCCATCCTTGCCTGTGCAAGGACGAGCAAGCCTTCGGGGCTCTCCGGCTCAGATAGCCGTTCCACCATCTGTGCGGCAAGCTTTGGCTGGCCGTTGACGATATTGAGCTCCGCCTCCTCGATCTGCAGCATGTCCTTCAGCCACAGCGGGGGAAGCGGGACATCGGTCAGCGCGTCGACGATGCGGGCCAGGGCTCCTTCGACATCACCACGCGCACGTCGCACGCGGGAGTCGACCAGAGCCAACATCACGCGCGCCACCGGGTCATCGGCGAACGACAACGAGTCTGCCGCCCTCTGGGCATGACGGCGGGCAGCCGAAAGGTCATACAGCTCGGTCTCCACCCAAGCCAGGGCAACGACGGCGCTAGGACTCATCTCGGTGTCGAGGCGGGCTTCCTGCTGGACTTGGGTGACGCGCGCGGCCAGCTCACCGGCCTTTCGCAACTGGCCACGCATTGCCGCCAGCATCGCGAGCTGACCCAGGCAGTTGACCAGCGAGTGCTCGCCGCCAGGGCACTCAGCGGCACGCGCAGCGGCTGAGAATGCCTCCACTGCATCGTCGAGCTGCCCCATCGCTAGCCAGGCGGCGCCCTTGCCCGATTCGATAAGGACAGTCAGCTCTGGGTGCTCACCCAGACGCTGGCCCACCTGCATCTGCATGAGTCGTTCAGCAGATGCAGCCGCCCCCAGGGCTTGCTCGACCCTGCCCACCGCCACGGAGTGGTTGAGTCTGAGCGTCTGTAACGCCAGCGCCGCTGCTCTCCAACGCGCCGTCCGGGCCCCCTCCAGCTGGCTCTCTGCACGAATCAGATGTTCCTCGCAGGCCTCCAGGTCGAACACGGCCATGGCCATGGCTGCACGCACCAGTGATACAGCTGCGCCTTGGGTTTCGTCGGGAAGCCGTGCCAGGACCGAAGTGAGCCCATCCCCGCCAGGCAGCAGTAGTCGCCCGATCGCGAGGTCGTCGATGAGGTAGCGCGCCGCGCCCTGCCAGTCGCAAGCCGCGGCCGAGTGCTGAACCGCTTCCTGCACCAGTCCCTGATCTGCCAGCCACGCCGCCGCAGCCCGGTGCAGCTCGGGGACCCTGGCAGGCAACTCGTAGGCCAGCTGCGCTCGCAAAAGCTCCCGAAACAGCGGTTGGTAGGTGTAGCAGCCAGGAGAGTCCGCGACCTCACACAGGAAGGCGTTGCCGCGCATGAGCAGGGCCAGAGCGCGTTGGGCCTGCGGACCGGCAACGGCCTCGCTCAGGCCAGGTCGAAGGACGTCAACGATGCTGGTCTCCAGCAGTAACTGACGGCGCCCTGCCGGCTGCACGTCGAGCACCTCGGCGATGAGGTATTCGGCCACGTCTCCGGTGTCACCAGAGAATTCCACAGCAGCGCGTTCCTGGTCATCCGCCTTGGCCACCGACACGGCAGCGAAACGGAGTCCCGCCGCCCACCCGTGGGTTCGAGCCACGATCGTGCCCAGCGCCGTCTCGGACAGCTGGACACCAGCTCCGATCATGAGCTCTCGCGCCTCGTCCAGCGTGAAGGCAAGATCCGCTTCCCGAACCTCAACGACGCTACCGGCGAGTCTGTAGCGGTGCAGCGGAAGGGCGGGATCCACCCGGGTGGCGACCACCAGGCGCAACAACCCCCCAGAGCAGTGCAAGGCGCTTTCCAGATCCTCGGCAACCTCCGCGGAGATATCCGCCTCGCAGTCCATTACCACAACCACCGGTTCCGGGTGCTTGAGCTCTGCACGTTCCAGCAGTGCCAACATCAGAGCGTCAACGTAACCACGCCCGACATCTTGCGGGTCGGTCTGCGCAGCAGGCAGGCGCACAACCACACCGCAGCGTCCAAGTCCTTCGGCCAAGGACCACCAGAATCTCGTCCGCGACTCGTCGTGCCCATCCAGAGTCACCCAGGCGACGGGCCCCCGCGCCTGAGCACGTCTAGCCCAGTGCGAGACCAGGACAGTCTTGCCCGTGCCGGCCGGCGCACTCACCAAGGTCAGCGGTCCGGCCACGCCCAGTTCAAGGCGTTCGAGGAGGCGTTGACGCTGCCCGAAGCCCTCGGAATGCCGCGGGATCGTGAATCTCTCAGACACAGCGTCGACCTGCTGGGCGATTCCTGTGCCACCCTTCGGGTTCCCATCCCCTGTCTCACGCTTCACGCTACGGCCGCCCTCCGAGGGTCGACTACCCACCCCGGCTGGCGCACACAACGTAGTTCCATCCGCCAGGGTCCAGACCAAGCCGGTCCAGTTGAAACAGTCAACACCCAGGCACGACCCTCTACAAGGGCACCAGAGATCGTGTCTTGTCGGTTACACCCGCCGTGCTCAACGCCATTGCGGCGATTCAATGCGCAGATACCCTCTTGGCCCTTCTACCGTGTGGCTGCCCCTATCTGCAACGAGTGGGCCACGTTAGGCGGTCAACCCCGAAGATCGGCTCGTCTGTCCTTGGTCTGGGGTCCGCGGGCTGGGCTGGCCTGGGCCAGGCCTGCCGCCGACGGCGGCAACTGCCGTCACCAACAGCTCATACAGACCCAGAAGCACCAGAATCCAGAAGAGACCGGCCCAGGACGTGAAGAAGATCAGCGCGATGCCGGCCGCCACCACGCCGCCGATCCGCAGCGGATCGAGGTGCGCGTGGGCGAAGCCAGGACCGTCGGCGATCACAACCGCGCCGAAGCGGCGGGCATGGCGCAACAGGAAGTGCCAGGCCTGGACCGCCCAGTCCCGCAGCGTCACGGCCCCGCGCCCAGGACCTACCAGATAGGCCACCACGGCGATCAGGATGCCCAGCCACAGCAGTTGGGTTCCCCGCTCTCGGAGTGTGGCGAAGACAATCTGGACGCCAGCATCGGCCCCGGCCCGATACACACCGGCTGGGACCTGGTCGATCAGCTGGGTGCGAACGGCCCGAAGCACGACAGTCAGCGCCACCACGGTGATGACAAGCAGGATGCCGAACTGCAAAGTCGTACGCCGGCGCCTAGGGGAGATCCATATGGCGAGCCCGAAAGCGAGCAGCGAGCCCACGACAAGGGCCACCACGTAGCGCTTGAACTGCACCACTGCCTGCTGCGCCGCCGAGAGCTGGTTACCTTCATAGATGGGGATTGCCGCAAAGTTGGCCGGCAGCTTCACTCCCAAAGCACTCTCGATCTTGCTCTGAAGCCCGGCCGGTATCTGGCCGTTGGTGATGGTCGGGAGTTTGATGCTCTTACCGAAGAGGGTCGGGACCTGCTGCTGGAGGCTGCTCAGGACGTTGTTGACCACCGGAAGCAGGTTCAGCGTCACGGTCTGGCCGCTGTTGCGCACCACAGCGCTGTTGTTGTTCAGAATGTTCATGGCCTGCTGGTGGGCCACCCGGTTGATCGCCGGCCAGAGCTGCGCGAACTGCGGGCTGGCGAGCGCCTTGGTCACCGAGCTCTGGACAAACCCGTGCACCTGCTCGCTCAGCGGTGAAGCCAGAAAGGCCGCCTTGGGTGGCAGCGCCGCCTTGACTCGCTGCTCGACGTTGAGGCTCGTGAAGAGTTGTTCAGTGGTGTATGCCGACACCGCAGCCCGCACGGCCGGGTCCTGACTCAGCGGTGAGACGGTGGCCACCCAGCGGTCGGTGTTCAAGGTCGTGTTCCCCGCCCAGAGGCCAACCACAGAGAAGGTCACGCCCAAGGCAGCGACGAACACGAGCACGGCAGCAACGATCTGGCGAAACACGGTGACGCGTCCCTTGCGCTGGGCCCGGTTGTCGAGCTGCTGGTTCAACAAAGCCAGCTGCTCGCGCTGATGCTGCAGCTCTTGCTCTGCTGCGGCCAGCTTCTGGTCCTGCCGCGAGGTCCCTATCCCAGGCGGCAAAGGCTGGGTCGAGGACTCCGGCTCGGTCGGCCCAACAGTGCCCCGTCCCTCATCTTCTTCTTGCGAGTGTGTGGCCACTGGACTGACCTCTCCTGTCAGAACGGTCTGTTCTCGGCCCATCGTCGAGGTCAACCCAGCCCCTACGCCTCATCCCTGCAGGGTGATCACACTGTCCAATCACCCTCGCGGGATGAGTCGCGCCCCGAGGCAGGGGTGTCTTCTGGTTGACGAGCCCAGGGACCCCTCGCGCTCGCCGGTACGAAAGGCAGGCAACTCATGTCTGGCATGCAGTGGTTAGGGGGCACCGTCTTGGCTGTCCTCTACCTCATCTTCATCTTCACCGTCGGCCTCATGACGTTCCGCAAGGGCCATCTCGTGCTCGGCATCCTCGGCATCTTCATCCCGTTGCTATGGGTCATCGGGGCCCTGCTACCTAACCGGGGCGGAGGCATGACGCCCGAAATCTGAGATCACAGCACAGTCAACCGCGCTGGCAATCGTGAAAGGTGAACAAAATGGGCGACGATCTGGATCAGATGGGACCGATTGACTACCTGGTGGTGGAGTTTCCAGGCAACAAGTTGACCGGAGAGGCGTTCCCGCTGTTGGTTGACCTGGTTGACCAAGGACTAGTTCGCATACTCGATCTCGTCTTTGTCCGAAAGGACACCGACGGGTC
>PMJN01000485.1 GCA_003157445.1 Micrococcales bacterium | reverse complement strand
TCGTTGGTCGTCCTGGGTTGCCGCTGAGCCAGCTCTGGCACAGGTCAGCGGGCTGGCGCAGGTGGCCGCAACCGTGAGGGACACTGCACATCCTGGGCGCGCCGACGAGCTGCTGGCCGCACTGGTTCGCCTCGCCGCAGTGGACGGGGGTAACGATCAGGACGCGGCTGCGGTGGTGGCCCTGCTGCTGGCCAATGGTGCTGGCCGCCTCGCGTGGCAGCTCAGAAGTCTGTCGGGCGACATAGACCAGATGGTTGCCGGTCAGGTGTGGCTACAGATCCGGGAGTTCCCGTGGCGGCGGCGCCGGCGCGCGATCGCATGCAACATCCTGATGGATGCCCGCCGGGCGCTTCTGGCAGACCTCGGCACCGACACCCGTAGCTGTGCTCGGGCAGTGGTTGTGGTTCTGATGGACACCACCGGCGACGGGATGCCCGCCGGCGGCGGCTTCCTCGCACTGGCCAGCCGCGACATACACACGGAGCCGGCCGACGAGCTCACCCTGGTCTCGGTCGTGAAGTGGGCCACCGGCAACGGGGTGGTCGCCGCCGCCGATGGCGCGACTCTGCTGGAGCTGGCCGCCCTGGAACTTCCCGGCACCGTCCGCGGGCTGAGCTCGGCGGCAGAGATCAGTGTCGTCGCGAAGCGCCGCGGGGTCAGCGAGAAGACCGTGGTACGCAGTCGTGATCGCGCGGTCAGAGCGCTGGCCGGCGCACGCATGGCGTACCTGCGTGAGTGCGCGTAGATGTGGCGGGCGGTGTCCGCGGGAGTGGGTTCCGGTTGCTTATCGCAAAGGAGAGCAGCAGCTCGCAACAGAGATCAGAAAGAGGTCGCCGCGGTGGACTCGAGCTTTGCAGCAGAGACCCCGGCCCCGGGCGAGCCGTCGGCAGAGGAGGTCGCGGCCATGCTCGGTCTGGTCGCAGCCGATGGTTTCCAGGCCACCATCGCGGCCCAGCAAAGACTGCTGGGGCAGCTTCTCCCGGCGCTGGCGGCTCGAGAAGAGCTCCTGTCACTGGCCTGCACCGATCCGCCGCCGGCGGAGCTGGCGCCGCGGCGGCCGGCGGGGCCGACATGAGTATCAGCCCCGCCCCGGTCAGTGTCACCGAGCTGCAGACAGCGCTGCGGGCGGCGTGGGCCGGGCAGTTCCGCCCCGGCTGCGGGCTCGGGCCGACGCTGGTTCGCCTTCCTCCATCACCACCTGGCCCAGCACTGCCGGGCCGGGTGGTGATGGTGGTGGGATGTCACGGCGGCGCCGGGGCATCGACGGTTGCTCTGAGCGTCGCCGACGCTGCGGGGGAGTCCGGCCGGAGCGCGCGGCTGCTCGACTGTGCCAGTGCCGAGTGTTCGGGCCTGCTGACCGCGGTCGACGCCGAGCTCGGGGTCGAGAGCGGCTGGCGTCGCGGCAGACGCGCACGGCTGCCCATTGACCGGGTGGCCGGGGTGCTGGCATGGGTTGGCGATGTGCCGGCCCCCATCGATGAGTCCCTTGCCCCGGCGCAGGTCACCGTGCTGGACACCGGGTGGGGTGCCACCGCAGTGCTGTCCGGCGACTCCTGGCTGGCCCAGGCGGCCGGGTCGGCGGCGGTCGTCCTGGTGGCCCGGGCCACGATCCCAGCTCTTCGCCGGCTCGAGCAGGTACTGGCGACCTTGGCTCCGGGCCCGGTCGTGGCAGTTCGCGGGCCTGCCCGGTGGGACCGGTCGGTGCGCGCAACAGCAGGCCCGGCCCTGCTGGCCGCCGAGGCCGCCGGGCGGGTGGTGCGCGTGCCGGCCGACCGGCACCTGGGCGCCTGCGGGATCACCTGCGCCCCGCTGCCCAAGGCGGTGGCCGAATCCGGCCGCCAGATCTTCGCCCGGGTTCTGGCCGCCTACCCGCACACCCCTGCGGCACTGGAGCGTCTCGGACCGTCGGTAACCAACCCTTCACGAAATGGACTCCGGAAATGATCACTGCAATCACTGACCGCACACTGCCGGCCTTTCTGGCCGGGGTGTGTCCGCAGGCACCCCCGGGGATGCAGCAGTACCAGGACCAGCTCGTGGGGTGGGTCAAGTGGGCGGTCATCGCGCTGATGGCCCTGGGCGCCCTGGTCTCGTTGGCCGGCATCCTNNGTGGTGGTCATCTGCGCCATCTTGTTCGTCACGATCCTGGGAGTCATCAACGGCATCGTCGGATCGGGCTGCTGATGCCCGCCGGCGAGCGCAGGTCCAGCCCGGCCCCGGCGGGTGTGTGGAGCCCGGGGAAGGTGTCGGCGCTGCTGGTGGCCGGCGCCCTGACAGCAGTAGTGCTCCTGGCCGGTTTGGGGTTGGCGATCTACTACGCCATCGACCCTTCGCCCGCAGCAGGTAAGAAGGCGTCGACAGCTTTGACCCTTGCTGCCGCCGGTCGGAGTCCAGCAGGCCTGGCCCGCGCCCGGCGAGAGGATCTGGCCGGCGCCCCGATGCGGACCGCGGGCGCGAGCGACGCGGCGCCGNNGTGCCGGCCGGCTTCACCCACACCCCGGCGGGGGCGCTGGCCCAGCTCGCCGGCATCGACCAGGTCGCGCTGGACTCGGCCAGCCTGGCCGGGGCCCGCGCCGTCATCAAGGGCTGGGCGGCCCCCGGCGGGCCCACGGCCTCGACCTGGTCCGGGGTCAGGGCTATGGCGGACTTCCTGGGCGCGGCGGGCCTGGCTTCGGGCAGGCCGCCCGACCTTGCCATCAGCGCAACACCGCTGATGGGGCTGGTCAAGGCCACCGACGGAGCCGACTGGGTGGTGGTCTGCGTTGACTTCGAGGTCGACGCCACCCTGGCACAGACGGCCCGGGTTGCAGTGGCCGACTGTCAGCGGATGGCCTGGGCGGGCAACCGCTGGGTTATCGGGCCCGGCGTCGAGCCGGCTCCGGCCCCCTCCATCTGGCCGGGTACCGAGGCGGCTATCGACGCCGGGTACAAGGAGCTGGCAGGTGAGTAGCCCGGCCCTGGCCGGGGCGGGCTGGCACCTGGACCTGATGGCCGCCGTCCCCGCCTTCGGCATAAACCTGGGCGACTTCAGCCCGATGGCCTGGCTGGGAGATGCCGCCGCCGTGGCCAGCGCCGACGGGTGGAAGGGCGCCATGGTCGCGTTGTGGTCGGCGGCCATGTGGGCTCTGGCGGTTGCCTTTCACATCATCGACGCCTTCACCAACCCGGACCTGTCGGCCACCGGCCCGCTGCGCGCGACCCTGCCGTACACGTTCGCCATCGGCGCCGCCGTTGCCGCGCTCATGGTGATGCTGCAGCTGGGCGCGATCGCCTGGAAGCGCGATGGCCAGTCCCTGGCCAGGGTCCTGGTCGGAACCGCACAGTTCGGCGCCGTGTGGACCATGGGGCTGGCCGGGGCTTCGGCGATCACCGCCGCCTCCGGCGGCCTTACCAGGGCACTGCTGCGAGCGCTGCTGAACGTCGACTCGTTCGCGGCCGTAGCCACCTCGTTCAGCGGGCCGCGGGAGGTCACCGACACCGTCGCGGCAACGGTGCTGGGTATCACCGGTCTGCTGGTGGTTCTGCCCGCCGCCCTCGGGTACGTGTTCATCCAGCTGGCCCGCTGCGCCGCCCTGATGATCTTGGCGACCACCTCGGCGATCTCCGCGGCGGGGCTGGTCGCTGAGATCGGGCGCACCTGGTTCTGGAAGTCGTTGCGGTGGTTCATCTCCGCCTCGCTGATCTCGCCACTGGCCGCACTGGTGCTGGGCATCGGCGTCAAGATCAGCCAGGGCGTGGTCGCCGGCAGCGGCGACAAGAACGCTGCGGCGGTCGGTATGGCGCTGGTGTCGTCCATGCTGATCCTGATCGGGGCGGTGTGCCCGCTGGTCGTGTTCCGGATGCTGGCCTTCGTGGACCCGGGCACTTCTTCCGGTGCCGCGGTACGGTCCTCGTTCGCCGCCTCTGGGGCAGTGGCATCCCTGATCGGCAGCAAGGGCGGCGGCGCCGGGGCCGGCAGCTCGGCCGGGACCGCGCAGGACTCCGGCGGCCGCTCGATGGGGGAGTCCGATGCCGACTCGGCGGCCCAGGGCCGGTTCGCCGCGTCCATGAACAAGCTCAGCGGCGGCTTGACCACCGCGGGCAATGCCATGGCTGCGGGCGTCTCGGGGGCGTCCAACATCGGCGCCGACGTTCTGGGCGCCTCAGCGGTGGGACACCAGTCGCCCTACCTCGCCCAGAGCGGTGGCTCCTCGAGCGGGCCGCCGGCGGGATCCGCCCGCGGCGCCGGCGGCGGGCCGGGCGGGCAGAGGCCGGCCGGCCCCGGAGCCGGGGTCGCCGATGGCGACCCGGGGATACTGCCAACCCCGCCGCCACCGCCGATGCAGCCACCCCCGGTGCAGCCGCCGCAGATGCAAGCGCTGCCCGGCGGCTCCCCGGGCTCGCCAACCGCTGCCGGCGGCCCGGTCGAAGCGGCGGGCCTGGGCACCGGCGCCGCCACCGGGGCCGCCGAAGTACTGCCGGTTCTGCTGGTCTGATCCACTGCCGAGCGCAGAGACTGAGCTACCGCACGAGCCGGCGATGGTGGCGGCTGGCAGGTTGGGCCGGCGCTGACGGCCAGCGGCCTGTGGCCGGCGGCCATCTGGGTGAGCATGTACAGGCAGGGGCTGCACCCGGGTCTACTTGAGCCGGGTCACTCTCACCGCGGTGGCATGGTGGGCGGCGGGCTAGCCGGGCCCGCGGGCTCAACCTGTGCTGGTGCACCGGTGCCGGCGCTGGTCCCGCCGATGCCGGCGGGACCGCTGCTAGCGGTCGGCTTGGTCCCGGGGGAGGGCTGCGCCGGCCCGCCGAGGTAGGCTGGCTCTACTGCGACCACGGCCATCGGTGTCGGCTCGCCGCGCACGTGGAACAGCCACGCGGGCACGAGCAGGATGGCCGCGCCGGTGCTGTAGGCCTGCGTCAGCCCGAGCGTGGCTCCGGTCACCACCCGATCAGGGGCGGGCAGGCACCCTTGGCTGCCGGCGCCGACCCGGCACGCAAGGGCCATCGCCATCATCGGCTGGGGCGCGGCGAGCAGCTGGGCGTAGGCCGCCTGGGCGCTGATTAGCGGGTAGTTGGCACCTGTGGTGGAGGTGGCCAGCCATCCTGAGGCATCCACGACCACTGCGCGGGAGTCTATCGAGACTGAAGACTCAAGTCCGAGGACGCTGCGACCTGCCACCTTGGGGCTGAAGATGACATTGGACTGGCCACCTGAGCTCTGGACCTGTGCCGCGCCGGCGTCGATCCCGACAGCGGTCAGGATCGGGGCGGCGATACCGGCGGCGATGTTCTTCGGGACCGGCTTGGGCATCGCAGGTGGGACCGGAGGTGAAGTGGTCGTGGGCACGTTGACTCCGCCGGCTCCCGCAGCGCCATGAGCGCCTGCCGCCGGCGCCACTGGTGGCGCTGAGTCGGCCACGGCGCAGCCGGCGCCGGTCTGCGGGTCAAGGACCGGCCCGGCCAGGCAGCCATGGTTGCTGTAGACCCAGTGCCCGCAGCCCAGCTCCGATACCGACAGCTCGGTCTTGCCCGAGACCAGGTACCAGCCGCCGGACAGGTGCTGCGGCTGGCCGCTCATGCCCAGGGCGCGGCCCAGATTACTGACGAAGGCGCGTGTCTGCGGGGCGGGCGCCATCAGGTAGACCTGGCCGAAGGAGGGACCCGCCGGCAGCGGCGCCGCAAGGCGCCAGCCGGAACCTTTGAGGTTGCTGACCTTCGCGGCGCCTTGTTCGCTGGCCCCTGCCGGCAAGGCGGCGGGGGACCCGAGCGATGCGCCGGCGGCGCTGGCCAGATGCAGCACGGGCGGCACAGATGGGCCGGTCTTTGCACCCACGGCGGACACGCCGCCGATGACGGCCGCCACGACGGCGACCACCGTCGCGGTAGCGAGCAGGGGCAGCAGCCACCGGGAGCGGGCGGATGCCTGCGGGAGGGTTGTCATGCTGGTCTGACGCTGGTTATGGGACTCCGGTTCCACCGGGGACTGGACTTGTTGGCCCTGCAGACCCGGGTAGCTCTTCGTCTGCTCGTCGCGGGCAGGTTCGATGAACCAAGGTCGCGCCAGCCAGGATCTGAGAGTGCGCCCGCGCACACAGCAGCGTCCCCACATCTTTGACGAGGTGGGCACGCTGACTGGTCAGCCCGTCTCAGGTCAAGATAGGTGTCTGCTCCCACCCCGACATCTGCTCCAATATTGCGTCCTCCAGAGCAGCGCGGCCCACCTCGCTCATCTCCTCGGCGTCGATGGAGATGGCGGTCCAGCCCGGATCGTTGCGGTAGACCACGGGCGCACCCGAACGTCCGTCAAGGTTGCGCCTGACCTCATACTCCGTGGCGAACTTGCGGTTCTGACCGCGGTAGCGCCAGGACCCGTTGGTCGCCATGGTGTCCAGGACCGCCTCGATGCCGTCAGCAGCGACCTGGCTGAAGTGCTCAGGGTCCAACGTGTAGGTCGTCAGTCCAGGCTCGTTGCTGCCGACTGCGACCAGCGGTGTGCGTGCCAGCGAGCACTCGACGTGCACTTTCGCAAGGCTCATCTGGACCCCTCCACGCGCTGCTGGGCTATTGCCTCTTCGGCAAGCTCGCGCCGGTAGTCGAGGATCTGCTGCTCGCGCGCCTCCTCCAGCGCGCCGTACACAGCCATCATCTCGGCGTCGGCCGCGCTGGCGCTCATATGTTGGCCTTGGACGAAGCCGCCGCCAGCAGGTCAAACGCCCGGGTCTGAGTGCGCCACCCCGGATCGGCGACATGCCAGCGGTGAGGGTGCCCGTCGCCCTGCAAGCGCCACGGTTGGCACCTCACGGGCAAAGACTTCGCCGCAGCGATCAGTTTCATGGTGGTGCCCGGTGCTGGGCTCTGGCATAAGTTGGTGCTCACGACTGGTTCTCCTTCGGTAGGCGAACTCGGTTCAGGCCCGTACCGGGGCTGCGAACGCCCGTCGAGGCCCTTCTGCCTGTCTTGTCCTTGCCGTTGACCACCCTTGGCAGGGCTGCTGCGCCGAGCAGAGCTCAGACCTTGTGTCCGTCGACGCGCGCGAGAATCTCAAGGGCGAAGCGTCGCGCCTCGTCCAAGGTGGCTGACTTGCCGAAACCGTCGTCGTGGCCGATGAACACCCGGGTTGCGGGGTCGTCGGCTCGCCGTGTCAGGTGCGTGTTGAGGTGCTGCTCTTCAGTGCTCCCGTCGGCCATGAGCATCGTCGGCTCGGTCGAAAGGTGCACCCGGTGCTCGACCCCCGAGCAGCACTGGTGGTGGCCGTCGGTGTTCTCGCACCACGGCTGGCAGGTGATCGGATCGAGGTCCGGTGAAGCTAGGGGGATGCTCATCAAAGCCCGCGGCTGAAGTTGGCTTCGGTGTTGTAGTTGTGGCCGTAGCCCGTCGCGGGCCGGGCTGGGACCAGCGTGTCGCTCGCACCGTCCACCGGCCTGCCCATGCCCAGGCCAAAGTCACGTGCGGCGCGTTTTCGCGATCTCGCCAGCAGAAGGCCCCGTCGAAGGGTCGCCCTTCGTTGGAGGTTCGCCCGCATCTTGTCGGCTCCGCTCATATCAGTCATGAGGGCCCAGACTGCCACGAGTGATACCAGCGGCCAAACGGCCAAATGGTGCCTCACGTGGCCGGGGCCTGACCGCGGGGCCCTGAAATGGCCCTGGCCGGTGAGTCGATCGATGCGAGGAGGCCAGCCCGAGAAGACCCCTTGCCTGTGCGTCAGACGGCGGGCAGGTGGTTGGCCTGGCCGGCGCTCTCGGCCTCGCAGATACCCCGCCAGATCAGGTGTCGCGGCCCGGAAACCGGCGAGTAACAACTCGGAAACCTTTTCGGGCTAGACCAGGGTCACGAGTTCTTCTTCTGTGTGGAAAGGGAAACCACCTCTAAGGCGTGGGTATCGGCGCTGGCCGCTGGCGGCCGACCCATCATGTCTGCCGCCCTGGTGAGCAGAGAATCGATAGAGAGGCACCACGTGAAGTGCAGCGAAATCAGCCAGCTTGCTCAGGTGAAGGCACCGATCTTCTCAAGGCGGGCCCGCGTGCTGGCCGGGGCCGAGAGCGTGTCGCAGTTTCGCGTTGCTGCCCGGCGGGCGTTGCCCCACGCAGTCTTCGACTACCTGGAGGCAGGCTGCGAAGACGAGGTGAGCCTACGAGACAACCGGACGGCATTCGATCGATGGGCTCTGATGCCAACCTGGGGTCCGGTCACCGGGCCCGACACGAGCACCACAGTCCTTGGGCGCACCTGCGCGCTACCACTGACACTGAGCCCGACAGGGGCAACCCGGCTGTTTGACCCGCAGGGCGAGATGGCTGTGGCCAAGGCGGCAGATGCGGCTGGCGTGCCATACGGGCTCGCCGGGCTCAGCACCGTGCCCATGGAGGCACTGGGCGAGGAGTTCCCAGATCTTGACCGCTGGTTCAGCTTCGGGCTCACCTCCGATCGCGGCTACATGGAAGCCCAGCTGGACCGGTGCACCGACTCTGGTTATCGCGCGCTCCTGGTCAACCTGGACACACGTGCTACTGGCTCCAGCCAGCGAGATCGTCGCAATGGTTTCACCGCCCCTCCCGCCCTGACGCTGTCCGCCCTGATCGGCATGGCCGCAAGGCCGCGCTGGTGGTTCAACTTCCTGAAAGCCGAAGCGATTCGCTTCCCGAACCTGCAACCGGCCGCCGCTGATGACCCGATGGTCTCACCGTTGATGTGGCAACAGATTCTTGAGAACTCCGACGCGAGCAAAGGCTGGGACGACCTGGAGGCATTGCGAGCAGCCTGGTGCGGGCGAATCATCCTGAAGGGCTGCGTCAACCCAGATGACATCGACCGGGCGGTCGGCATCGGTATCGATGCCGTGCAGCTGAGCAACCACGGCGGACGCCAGCTCGACCACATGTTGCACCCGATGGACGTGCTGCAAGAGTCGCGCCAACGAGTTGGAGAGCGCATCGAGCTGTACGTGGACTCCGGCATCCGGCGTGGGGGCGACATCTTCAAGGCGCTCGCGCTGGGAGCCGACGCCTGCTCGGTTGGACGCCCGTACTTGTATGGTCTGGCGGCCGCCGGCTCCCGCGGGGTCAGCGCGGTGATCGACATTCTCGGCGACGAGCTGCGCCGGACCATGACCCTGGTGGGCGTCTCTTCGATTGCCGAGCTGAAGCAGAAAGGCTCATACGTCCTTCGCGAGGTTGGAACTAGCCGCCTTGTTGATGGCGGTGGTGAGGTCTCGCCTCGCTATCGACCAGCGGCCGAAGACGGGCTGTGGGACCAACCGCCGGTGGGGCGTCGTCCTGCTGGCCGGACCGCTTCGCTTTCTGCTGCCAGCCGGCAGGTTGCTACCGCGCGCTGACCTGGCTCACCTCAGCCGATGTGAGGGCGCGGTCTTTGCACGAGATGGACAAAGAGGGGCTTGGTACTTGGGCGGGTTGACCTCGAGCGCTGGTAGCTCACCTCCCCCGCAGTGGGGTGGGCTTTGCAACAAGATGGGCCTTTGGTAGCTGCCCTGGTTACCGGACCCGCAGGCGACGCATTTGATCATCCTTGATGATGCGGTTGTAGCTCTGGTCCGGGCGCTCGTTCTTCGGAGTTGACGGAGCCCTTCGATCTGCGGCCACCACTTCTGGATCGTGGCCGGGATCCGGGTCGCCTCTAGCATGTCCGCCTCGCGTGCAAGAAACGAGTCCGGCCAGGCGAGGTCTGCGCCGGTTGTGCCCGTTCAAGGCCTATATCGATAGTGCGTCGCGGACCATTGTTTGCCGATTCGCCATACATCAGAGCGCGGCCACTTCTACCCTTGATATTGAGGGGTACCGATCACAGGAGACTCAAGATGCGTGAAGGCGAGCCGGGTCGGTTCTGCGTCGGTAATGGCCAGCTGCGTTACGGGCAAGAAGTCGACTGTGGCACAGAGGGTCCGACTTCTGGACGGGCCAGTACCTGGCAAGCTCGGGTCCCCGAACCACCCTCCGGCCGGTGAACATGAGACGGTTTCGCTGGACGACACCTTCTGTCACCCAGATTCTGGTTGGCATCGCCATGGTCGGTGTCTGCGTTGGCCTCGTGCTGGTGATCGTCAATATCGCACATGGCATGGGCTCACGCAGCACCCAGCTAGCTGACCAGTCTGCATTCGTGGCTCCGAGCCCAACCCCGTCCGGGCACATAACTTCGGGCGGCTCGACGCCGACCGCAACGTCGTCGCCATCCCCCACGCCATCTCCCACGCCATCTCCCACGGCAACCCCCACGCCATCCCCCACGTCAGTGCCCACGGCAACCCCCGCGGCAGCTCCCAAAGCACTCTCCACGCCACCCCAGGTGGTTGTCCTTTGGTCCCTCACTTTCGTTGGTACCTCCAGCACTTTCGTTAGTACCTCCAGCTATCCAGGCAGCCCCGCGCCCGCTCCCGCGGGCCCACCCACACCTCGACCTGCGCCGAGCCCGGTGCCGCCAACGCCCAAGCCCACGCCAACGCCAACGCCCACGCCCATCACGTCAACCTTCACAGCTACAGCCCAGCCGTCAACTAGCGTCGTGCAGTGGGCCCCAGCCGACATCCTGGGTCGCCTGACCCCAGGCGGGTACCGGTCCTATGAGTTCCAGAAGCTGGTTGCCGGCACCTGGCAGACCATCTCCGCCGGCACGACGAACTCGTCGGGGTACATCCAGATAGGCGTATCCACGGACCTAACCGGTGCGACCCAGTACCGGTTCTACGGCCCCGGCACCGGTGGCTATGCGGCAGCCTCCTCCAGTGCGATCACCATCACGGTCAAAGCTGGGATCACGGCTGTGTTCTCCTCGGTGTCGGTTCCTATGGGCAATGCCGCCAGCGTGAGCGGCAACGACTTTCCTGTCCTTTCTGGACGGGCGCTCGACCTCCAGAGCTACAGCTCCAGCGGGTGGCACACCGTGGCAAGCGGGCAGACTGACTCGTCTGGCCGTTACGAGTTCGCGCTTCCGAGCGCGGTGGTCGGGGTCTACAGCTACCGGGTGAGCATGCCGGCACTGTCCGCATCCCTTCCCGTCAGTATCACGAGCGGGACTAGCTTCACCGTCGCCGCGTGGACACCAGCACTGTGTACCGGGGACGTTGTGGCTACCTCACATGTCATCCAGACAGCGACAACGGCAACCTTGGCAGGCACGCTCACCAACGAGTCCGGCTTCGATGTCATCGTGAACGACGAACGACCGGGAGTCCAAGCGCAGGATACTAACGGCAATAGCATCAAGTTGTTCGGCGACTTCTATCCGGCCCCGAACAGTACTCACAACTTGACCGGCCTGATACGTGCCGGTCAAAGCGTCACCTATCGCGGCCAGCCGGTGACGATGCAGACGCCCA
>PMJN01000495.1 GCA_003157445.1 Micrococcales bacterium | reverse complement strand
GTCGATGGGGGGCGTGAGCAGCGGCCTTGAGGTACTCGAACATGTCATTGCCCATGCTCTTCGCCAGGTTCAAGGCGGTGACCATTGAGGGACGGACTTTGGCCAGTGACGCTCACCGCGCGCAGGGTCGGTGGTGCACCAGTGATCCTGCGGCCCCTGCATGGCAGGGACCGCCAACAGTGGGAGGCGCTAAGGGCCGAGAACATCGAGTGGCTCCGGCCGTGGGAAGCCACATCGCCCGAGCCGATGGCGACCGGTCTGGCATTCCGTCAGATGGTCCGGCACTTCGATCATGAGGCAATCGAGGGTCGACTACAGCCCTTCGTCATCGAGAGCGAGGGGCGATTGGTCGGCCAGATGCATCTTTTCGGCATCGCTTGGGGCTCACTGCGATCGGCGAGCGCAGGCTACTGGGTGGCAGAATCCGTTGCAGGACAAGGGATCGGTCCTTTCTCGCTGGCGGCCGCCTGCGACCACGCGTTTCTTGTGTTGGGGCTTCATCGCGTCGAGGTCAACATCCGACCGGAGAACGCCGCGAGCCTGCGGGTCGTCGAGAAGTTGGGCTTTCGCGAGGAAGGCCTGCGGCGACACTACCTACACATCGATGGTCAGTGGCGTGACCATCGTTCCTTCGCCTTGACCAGTGAGGACCTGGGGCGTAAGTCGCTCGTGGAGGTTTGGAACCGTTCGCAGGAACCAGGACATAAGTGACATACGTCAGCGACATCAGCGACACACCGAGGCGGGTCCGATGGATGGGCGGCAGACGCCTCTAACTTTAGGTTTGTGCAGCCCAGCAGTCTGATCTTCCTCGTGCTCATCGCAATTTGGGCTGCCTTCCTGCTCCAGCACTGGGTCGCCCGGCGTGAGCACCTGGCCACAGCCCGTTCGGTGGACCGGTTCTCCGAAGCTATGCGCGTCCTGGAACGTCGCTCTCCGCTGCCCGAGTATGAGCTTTCGGGGCCGCGCCCACGTTCGTATGACATCAGCCCCGCACGCCCCTCGCGTTCGGAGGCCGTCGTGAAGCGCGCTCATTCCCTGCGACCAGATAGCCCGCCCGTGCCTGCGGCTGTTGCCTCGGACCCCACTGCGTCGGGTGCCCCGGTGCGCCAGACGCGGTTCTTCCGTGTCCTGGCCGGTGTGTCGGCACGTCGCGTGCGTGGCTTGTCGCTGCTGGCGTCTTTGTTGTTCGCGCTCGTCGTCTCGCCGTTGGCTGCCTTCTCGATCCTGCCATGGTGGAGTTTCCTGGTCGTTGTTGCCACACTGATAGTCGACCTCGCCTGGTTGCGCCGTGTGGCTGTTTCGGAGCGCGTCGCCCAACGGGCACATGTGCGGGCGCGCAGGTCTCCTGCACACCCCGCACGCGAGGCAGCCAGGCATTCCGATTACTTCGAGTCCGAGCCTGAGTCTCTGGTGGATTCCCGATCCGAGCAGGTGGTCGAGGCCCCGGGGGCTGTCGTGGTCGAGACCATCGAGCCGAGCCAGGCTCCTGCCCAGGTGGATCCGTCGGCCTGGGCTCCGGTACCGGTGCCGCCGCCCACGTACACCCTGAAGGCAAAGGCCGCCGATCCGGTGGTCGTGGCGACTGTGGTCACCGAACCCGAAGGGGCCCAGTACTGGAGCCTTGACGGCATGGTCTATGACTGCGAGCTCGACGAGCTAGTGGAACGTCGTAGCGCCGCCGGCGCCTGAAGGTCGCGTCCTAGACAACGCCCGTTTTGGAGCGACTTCAGTGGGCGTGCAGTGGTGCTCGTTTCTGACTAGCCGTGCCACGGTGTTATCGTTTCGTCCGCACCATGGGGCTGTGGCGCAGCTGGTAGCGCACCTCGTTCGCAACGAGGGGGTCAGGGGTTCGAGTCCCCTCAGCTCCACCGATAGGATGTATAACCGCAGGTCAAAGGCCCTCTCCCGAAACGGGATCAGGGCCTTTGTGGTGGTGTCGGGCGAAGTGCAGCAGCGAAGTACAGCAGTTGCTCACCCGAGTGGTGCCCGTCGTAGGTAGCGCACATGCGCAGATCGAACTCCCGAGGAGCGTGAGCTCGTCGGTTGACGGTCCAGGGTTGGGAGTGGGTGATCAGTTGGTGCGCCGCGCGAACTCGACCAATGGCGTGAAATCGAGAGTGGTGTCTGCGTGGCGCAGGGCCGTTAGGTAATCGGTTCGGAGGTCGGTGGGGGCGGTGAGTTCGGCGCCTCCCCAGGTGAACGGTTCGACTCCTAGGTCGGCGACCAGCAGATCGGTGGCCAGGCGTGCGTGTCTGCCGTTGCCGTTGCGGAAGGGGTGGATGAGCACCAGTCGGTGGTGAAAGCGCACCGCGAGTTCGTCTGCCGGGTAGGCGAGTTTGCTGCGGCTGCCGATCTGGGTGACGGTGTCCTCACACAGATCGCGCACTGCGACTGGGATCTGGTGCGGGTCCACCCCGATGTTGGCCTCGCGCTGGCGCAGCTGGCCGGCCCAGACCCACACGTCCCCGAACATCCGCTGGTGCAGATCTTGAGACCGGCGTCGCGTAGGTACCAGAACGGCGGTCGCCGGGCACGCGAGGCCCAGAGGCGCCCGCGCAGGATGTTCTCTGCCTCGGCCTGGTTCAGCTCGGCCTGCGAAGAGACCCAGGATGGCTTGAGCCCCTCCAAGTCTTCTGTGGTCAGCGGGGTGGCTCCGTCCGGCTGACCGTCGAAGGGGGTCATTTCCACAGCCGTCCGGAATCGATGAGTCGCTTCATCTCCTCACGAACGACCTCGTCGTCGACCTCGGTGCCTTGCGCCTCCAGGTCCATCGCGCGCGAGACCGCCTGGACCTGCTGGCCTACTCTCCCTCGTGCCTGCTGCTGTACGATCTCGGTCAGGCTTTTGCGGGGGATCAGTGCATACACCAGCTCGCAGCCCATCGCCTGGGCGGCGCGCTCCAGGGTGTCCAACCGGATGCGGTGGTCGTGCTCGGACCGTTCGATGTCGCTGACACTGGCCGCGGTTACCTGCAAGCGTGCTGCGAGGTCCGCGGCAGACATGCCAAGCGCATTGCGGACCGCTCTGATCCAGCCCCGCGCAGGCGGCGCGAACGCTGCCGCCGGTGGCAAGTGGCTCAAGCGTCGGTCCAGAGCACGCCGAGCGGCGCGCGACTGAGTCGAGTTCATGGCATAACCCCTAGTTCATCGAGCGATCTTATGGCTACAGCCTTGAGATTCTATCAAGGCTAGGTGGCTGTAGCCATAAGATCGGTGATTGAAATTATGGCTATAACCACGAATCGAGTCGATGTCGCGGTCCACCTTGCGGCCTCTGAGCGATGCGGACGGTGCTGTTCGTGGCCGGCTAAGCAGTAGCCAGCCGATGCCTGCCACAACTCGTCCGGCTATCACGTTCACGAAGGATCAGCGCGTCTTTCCTTCCTTCCGAAGTCGGGGGCACGGCCGGCACATCGATGTGATGATCGGCAACGAGGAAGACTTCACGGCCAGCCTCGGGTTCGAGGTCGAGGGCACCGGCGAGGACCTCTCGGCCCTGGAGATGGACAAGTCCGCCGCGATGATCGGCAAGGCCGCCGCCGCGTACCCGAACTTCAAGACCATCGCCACCACGATGCGCACCGTGCGTTCGGCCAGCATTAACGACTGGGGCGCGATCGCCTTGTCACCGTCCACCGCTGTCGTCCAGGCGACCCATCGCCAGCGGCTGGAGATCCTGGACCGGGGCGGCGGCGACTCGTTCGCCTCCGGCCTGATCTACGGCCTGCTGGAGGGCGAGCCACTGCAGACCGCGGTCGAGTACGGCGCCGCGCACGGCGCCCTGGCCATGACTACTCCGGGCGACACCACCATGGTGACCAAGGCCGAAGTGCTCAAGCTCGCCGGCGGAGGAAGCGCCCGCGTCGACCGCTGAACCGCGGCCTCGGCGCCGAGGTCCGGGCGAGATGAGTCACCCGTCCCCCCAGCTGTGTGGCGGACATGGTGGAGTCGGGGGGGTCGGCCGTCAGATGCACGGTCGATCCTCGCCAAAAGCCTGGCTGCGTCGAACCAGAAGGTCAGCACGCATCCCCGGCTTTCCAAGTTGGGGAGGCGAACTCGCAGCGCCGAGAAGTCCAGCAGTCCTGAACAGCAACGCTATTTGATCTTCCCTGGTGCTCGCTTAACCCCTTCTCCGTCCCCGGCTGTCCTTGCGGTTGCACAACAAATCGACTGGCCAGCTGTCGGCGCTTGTCGGACCCAAGTTCCTTCAAGGGAACTGGCTGGAAGGACTCAAAGATGCCTGCGTCCGCGTGGGTGGATCTTGGGCATACATGACTTCAATCTGACCATGCTGACCGTGCTGAGCTGCCTTGGTTGAAGCTGCAGATGCTGGTCCGTGGAGTGCTTCTGGTGCATGTAACTCCCTCGTAATGAATAGGTCGCTGGTTCGCGGCAGTCCGGGTGCTCAGTTCGCAGGGCCGAGAAGTACAGCAGCGAAGTGCAGCAACGCCGTTGGCTTCGACAGGGCTTACTTGCTCTCGAACGCCCAGATCCGTGCTCAGACACGCATGCTCGACCGCCATGCCCCGAGTTCGCAACGAGGGGGTCAGGGGCTCGAGTCCCCTCAGCTCCACCGATATCACTGCAGGTCAAAGGCCCTCTCCCGATCCGAGAAGAGGGCCTTTGATCGGGCAGAAACGTCCCCAGAAACCGCACCGTCCCAAGCTGCAGCGCAAACCCACAGCCGGTTGTGCTCACCACGACGGCGACCCACCAACTGCTGGTCAAGGTCATCGAGGAAAGGACCGCTCCAGCTCCGCCCGCGACGGCGCCCGTCGAACCGGCCATACGCAGCCGCCTGCTCATCACTGAGAAACCCCATCGACATGGCCACCAACCTAGAGGCCGCTGTCAAACCCAAGGCTTAGCGGAGGATCCTGTACAACTGCACCTCAGACCCCGGCCTCGCGTGGGATCATCGTCGTCAGGCAGAACGGGTGGCCGGCGGGGTCCAACAGGATGCGGCGTGCTTCGGGCGCCGGCTGGAGCGCGGCCGGGGTCGCCCCGCACCGGATCGCCTCCGCGACGGCCGCTTCCAGGTCGTCGACGGCCAGGTCCAGGTGGATCTGCTTCGGCACGTCGGGTTCGGGCCAGGTCGGCGGCCGGTAGTCGGCGACGGCCATCGCGGCGAGCCATCCCGCCTCGCTGTGCACCCCCACCGACAGGGGGGTCGTGAACACCACGGTCCCACCGAGCATCGCCGCCCAGAACTCCGCCAGCGCCGTGGCGTCGGCGCAGTCCAGGGTCACGAACATCGTCCGGGTGACGGCCATGGCCTCGAGCCTAGGTGGTGAGTCCGTTCTGCGGAAGATCCGCAGTGGCAAGGTGCGCCGGGTCAAGGAAGATCCAATGACAAAGAGGAAGATCCTTTGGCAACGGACAAGACGGACCGTGATCTGTCCTAGCTATCTGAGGCAGGTCACTACGAGTCCCAGTTATCTGAGGCAAGTCGCCACGAGTCCCAGCTATTTGAGGTAACTCGGCGAGAGTCCCAACTATCTGTCCCGTGCCTCAGATTGGATGGGACAGGACAACTGAGCTGCTGTCGCGCCGGCGCCGGTGCGAACGGCCCAGCTGCATCTCTGCTCGTATGAGGCGGGATAACGTCTGCCGAATCCCGCCTGATGGCCCGAGCAGCAACGGATTGCCCCGCCAGGTAGCCGAAGTTGTACGGCGAGGGTGGGAGCCCGCAGCTAGTTGCCACGATCTCTCCTTGTTGGGCCCCGTCGAGAGCTCCCTGCTGGTTCTATGAGGAGAGACCGCCTGGCGGCCGGCGTCGAGTGAGGCGGTGAGATGTCCCAGCGGGGGATGGACTGGCGTCCCAAGCGCGAGCAGTCCTGGGGTTGTTTGCCTTGCCGGGATGCTGGCCGTTGTGGCGTTGCTGCCAGGGCAGTGGAAGGGTCCGCCCTGGGCGGTGTTCGCTCTCGCGGTGGTCGCCGCGGTTGGGGGACTGTGGCTGACGCGGCTGCGGCTGCAGGCGAAGCAGGGCAACGAGCGGGCGGCGAAGGTGGATCGCTCGGTACGCACTTCCGATGGGCGTAGTGGTTTTCGCAGCGTCCGGGACCTTGAGCTGGTCGAGTTTGGGGTGCACCCGGCGCACGTAGCTGTGGGCTACATCGACCGTGACAAGCAGGTCGACCTGCTGGAGGGGCTGCGTGCCGGGCGCCCTGTGCTGGTGGTCGGGCACTCGATGGCCGGCAAGACTCGTATGGCGGCCCGTGTCCTGATGCAGGCGTATGCCGATCGGCCAATCATCATCCCTGTGCCGCCCGATGGTCTACCTCAACTTGCGCAGGAAGGGCTGCCGAAGCGGGCAGTGGTGTGGTTCGACGACATGGACCGATTCCTGACAGGCGAGGGGCTATGCGTCGAGTGGCTGGACCGCATGCTCCGTCGAGGCAATGTCATTGTGGCGACGATGCGGGCAAAGGAGAGAAGTTCCAACCCGCCAAGGACGTGCGACCACCGCAGGCCGAGCTTCTCGAGCGCTTCACGATCGTGCGACTCAAGTCCGACCCGGGCGAGCAGCAGCGCATTGCCGAGCAGATCAGCGACCTACGAACTCGTGAGGGCGTGCAGCGGTATGGGCTGGCCGAGTACGTCGGTGCCGGCCATCTCGCGGTCCACCGGTTCGAGACCGGCGAGTCCGAGCACCCACTGGGTGCAGCGATGGTGCGGGCGGCCGCGGACTGGCACCGCGTCGGGCTAGACGCCATCCCGGCAACATCCCTGGCGGCATTGGCCCCCAGGTACCTGCCTCAGCCGTACCGCCATGACCCGGGCGAGGACACCAAGACTGCCACCGAGTGGGCCAAGGAACGCGTCGAAGGCATCTACCGCCTGCTTGAACCGACGGACGGTGGATACCGCGCGTTCGACTACATCGTGGACTACCTCAGCCGCGCGGCGGACCCTGTGCCGGAGTTCACGTGGCGGGAGGCGGCGGCCTCAGCGCCGGTAGATCGCGCGAACTTCCTCGCCCACCGCGCGTACTTCGTGGGCCACACCGACGTCGCCGGTCAGCTGTGGCAGTCCCTGGTCGACTCCGGACACGATGATGCTCCGGCGGCGGTGTCCAACTTGGGGGTGGTGCGCAAGGAGCAGGGGGGACCTGGTGGCTGCGGCCAAGGCGTTCCAGGTGGCGATCGACTCCGGCCATGCCGATCTGGCTCCGGCGGCGGCGGTCAGCTTGGGGGTGGTGCTCTCGGACCAACTCCTGTCTGCCGGGTGTCCGAGAGCCCGTTGTGACGCGGGGACGCGCGGTCACGCACTATCAGCGAGCCCATCGAGAATGCGCACCGAATGACAATCGATAGAGAACCAGGGTCGTGCCCCATTCGGCGATCTCCACGCCTGTTGCTACGTGACCGTCTCATCGCCAACCGTCGTGGCCCCGAGGTAGGTGTCGGTTCCTCACGACGCGCCGACCGTCGTCGGAATGACTCAACGCGGACATCTGCACCGGTGTGGGGAGCGTCGACCATCTAACCATTGCCGACGTCGATGCCAACGTGGATGACGTCGGTGGTGGATCGGCTTGCGAACAGGCGCCTGCCAAATACTCGTGTTGCAACCTTGCCGTTTACCGCTGCGCGAGTCACAGGCCCGCCGCTAGACCCTTGTATGAAACCTGTGCTGCACTAGCAGGTGCTGTCGGGAGCTTTGCTGCGGTTCGGCATGGTCAGATAGGTCATGACTGGCAGGCCACCCCCGACGTCACCGCGCCGGTCAGAGGGTCGCCGTGGCATCCTCTGTCCCCTACGACGTCGCGCCACCAGCGCCACGCGCCTTACCGCGCCGCCATATCAACTGGCCCAGGGCGATGATTCCAAACACAATCAGCAGCACGACACCGAGCAAGAAGAGTACCCACGTGACGTTGGACACGGTGTTGCGAAGCCCGTGTTGATCACCCGCTCCATACGCGACATTCGCAATTAAGAAGAGCACTACGTCTGCAACAGCGAGATAGATCAGATTCCTGCCCCTGACAGCCTCCTGCGCAAACCTACTGACCGAGGATTCGTTAGGCATCGGGCCACCTCCCAAATTCGTGCTTAGATCGAGCCTAGGATTGGTGTCGTGAGGCGTCAAGAGTTTGGTTTGTCTTACCTAACTCGCGCAGTGCTGTGGTTCGAAGGGGTCTGGTCGTATCTTCGTGACTGACCAACCGTCCCGACTGCGCAACGGCCAGCGGAGCATGTGGCCACCGCTCACCGCTGTCTGAGGTCGTCCCGTTGCCGGTCGGTGATCGGGACGGCAAACGGTCGAGAAACACGTCCTCAATTGCCGATGACAGGTAGATGCTCATGTCGAGGCTGTCATCGACGCAGGTAGAATCCACACCCATGGAGAAATGGGTGCCGACCTTTACGGTCAGCCCTGTCGAGCTTGCGCCTTTGACTGGAGATTGACGCCATCGGAGGCCGTAGCGCTCGTACGTGACGTCCCGGCGCGATTCAACGCCGCTCTCTCCGAGGCGACCGGCCAAGAACGGCACCCCGATCTCGTATGGACGCCCTGCGCCTACGTCAGTCACGTCACCGACAATCTGCGCACCTGGGCAGAGCGGCTCGTGAGCGCTCGCGCCACCGGCGAGACTGACGTTCCCGGATACGACCCCGACGTCATGGCTCGTGTGCGCAACTACGACCAGATCGCACTAGCGGGTGCGCGTTGGTCCCTCGACTGGGCGGCACGCGAATGGGCCGAAGCCGTCGAGGAATCGCTCAAGACCAACGTCGTTATGCACCACGCGACCCGCGGCCTGCAGTGTGCCGCGGACGTGGCGCGCAACAACGCCCATGATGCCCACCACCACCACCTGTACGACGTGGAGCGCATCCTCGCCGATGCCTCTACCTGAGCAACGTCCTCTAAGTAGCCGCATTTAGCGCGGTCGTCACGAAGGAACGCTGGCGGCCATGTGTTCGTAGCGGGATCGGTGACCGGTCAGACATCCCATTTGCGAACACCTGGCCGTGGGCGCGGACGACCGCGCGAAATGCGGCTATGCCCGGACATATCGTCTGGCCTCGGCGCACTCCTGTCCGCTTGCTAGTCGAGGATGGTTCGCATGACTGTGCCGAGTGTGCTCGCGGTGTTCGCTCACCCCGACGATGAGTCGCTGTCGGCAGGTGGCCTGCTCGCTCGAATTGCCAGCGAGGGCGGACGAACTGCTGTGGTTACGACGACCTGGGCCGAGGGCAGTCCGCGCGCGAAGGAACTGGCCGAGGCGCTCCGAGTCCTTGGGGCGGATTCGCCCCGCTTTCTCGGATATGCCGACGCACGTCTACCTGGATCGGCGAGAAATCGCCCACGCTTTGCGACGCGCCGCTCGATGAGGCAGTGGGGCGGCTGGTGAGTCACATCCGCGACCTCCGCCCGAACATCATCGTCACGCACGATGCCTACGGCGGGGTCACCGGCCACCCAGATCACCTGCAGACGCACCGAATTACCGTTCTTGCGGCTCAGGCAGCAGCAATGGAGGGGCTGTACCCAGACGCAGGCCCACCTTGGCTCGCCCAGAGTCTCTATCTGGCCACCCACCCGCACTCGGCCATGGGGACTCTGGCGAAGATAATTGGATCTCGGAAGGCGAGATACAGCGTCCCCGACGAGCAAGTGGGTTTGAGTGTCGACGTCACTACGTGGTTGGGCAAGAAGATCGACGCCATACTGGCTCACTGCTCGGAGGTGCAGCGAGGAGCACTGCCGGGACTCGTAGACAGTCTGCCTCCAAACGCTCGCACTGAGTTGCTATCTACCGAGTGGTACATCTGTTGGGAACTGCCTTGACCGGGCGGTGGGTTTGACCGACTAACAAAGCGAGACAGGTAGATGTCCTCTCATCAAGCAGATCCGGTAGTTGTTTGTCGCCATCCACCGCTGAGGCCTTAGGCTCGTCTGTACAGTTTTTGATGTGATCTGTACACTTCGAGAATGACTACGCTCAAGATCACCGACTTCAGGGCCAACCTCACCCATGCAATCGAGACCGCCCAGACCGAGGCCGTGATCCTGGAGCGCAACGGGCACCCGACCGCTGTCCTGGTCAGCCCGCAGCGATACGACCAGATGATGGAGGCCATGGAAGAACTCGAGGACGCAGCTGCAGTCGATGCCGCGCTGGCCGAAGGCGGTACGCCGATCCCCTGGGAGCAGGTGATGAAGGACCTGGGCTGGACGTGACCTACGCGATCGAGGTTCTGCCGGCGGCCGAGCGGGACCTGCGCAAGGTTCATCCGCAGATGCGTGCCAGAATTCGTGGCGCCGTCCTGAAACTGGCCGCGGATCCCCGCCCGCCTGGTGCTCGCGCGTTGAAGGATCGCCCCGGTTACCTACGTGTGCGAGTTGGGGACTACCGGATCATCTACACGATTGAGGACGACGTCCTACGGGTTGTCGTCGTGCGGGTTGGTAACCGCCGCGACGTCTACCGCTGACCGGCGGACCGCGAATCCGCCTCGTGACTTCAGCGGCGTTTAGACAGTCCTCACTCCAATAGTCCTGACCCTTGCCTGCATCGTCATCGTGACGTGGTTAATCACACTCTGAACCAACAGAACAAGAAGTGGCGCCTCTGGATCGAGTATCCCGACCTCGGCAGCCATCAGTGAGAGGGCCAGCAGAGCATCTGGTCACCGCTCAACGCCGCTTCTGGTCGTCCCGTAGCCGGATCCGCCTGCGGACGCTTCACGCGTCGCGCGGCTCACAGTCGCAGCCGACATCGGTTGAGTCCTCACGTCATCAGAATGGTCACCGATCGAGGCGGCCTCAGTCTGTGCCCTGTTCGGGCTTGACGGCATCGCCGACACAGATCGTGCTGGTTCCGAGCGGGACGAGCCGGGTGCCAAACCGCGTCTTGCGGTCCCACCGCCGGTGCCGGGCCAGAGTCCGGATCGGCTCCTTGCCTCTGGCCAGAGTGATCGGGTCAATTGTGGTCATGACGCAGCGGTCGCACACCATAGTCGAACCCGGGCATCTGGCCACGTCTCAGGCCCGGTACCAGAGTCAGGGAGTATGCGGGGTTGTACGGGTCTTGCTCTTGCGCTGTGGAGTAAGACATCGCCCAGGCAGTCGATCAGGCTCGGGATCAGCTTCTCGCCGGCCCTCTGCTGGGCAGTTAGCCGGCCGCTGGGCGCGTGGCAGAAGACTCATCCCTGTCGCCGAAGCTGGTCGATCAGGTCTTCGACGAGAGCACCCCTCTGAACACCGAGCTCGACATAGCCGTGCTCATGGTCTAGCAGCAGACGGAACTGGCCTGCCGATCGCCAGCCGTGGCTATTGGTCTTGACGACTGGATCGATCGTGTTGGAAGGCTCCGAGGCGGAGCTGCTCAACAACCCGGCGGTGCAGGCGGCCTACCTGGGTAAGAGGCGTGAGCGCCCGGGTTCGTGGTGTCCTGCCCAAAAGTCGGTCATGGGTATGCAGGAGCGCGTGGCGCTCGGCCGTTTTCAGATCTGCCACGCTCTCTGCTGGCTACAGTCTGCTCTCCATCGTTGAGTTCGGCGAATACGGGCGGAGCCCTCGCGACATCGATCCTGCTCGACTCCAGGCGGGACTGATCTTGCCCGCCGATGCCAGCACATCAGGACCGCGGGCTTGACTACGCCTGCATGTCTCACGCGAGCATCCAGCCCATCGCACCTTGACCAACGGCAGAGCCTTCGTTATCAAGCGCCCGAACCGGTGGATGAGTTCAACCCGGTGCAGGGGGGACAAGACTCCCGCAAGATCGGGCTATTGGTTTGATCAGGACAGCTTGACGTTCACCCCGGGTGAGACTGGGGAGTCGTGAAGTTGGATGTTGACGACGTTCGTTCCGGGGGCAACATCGAACAGCATGAGGACGCCGTTCACCGTGTTGCCAGGTGTGATCATTTGCACGAACTTGAGGGCTTCCTTAGTGCGCAGGATCCACGAACTGGGCTTGAACGTCTGGCCCTTGTCGTTCATCAGGTACTGACAGGAACAGTTAGGAGCCTGATCTTGTTTGCCGAGGTTGGTGACATTCACCACGACGATCACGAACTCGCCATTCGCGGTCAACGTTTCGCCAACCTTTCCCGCGAGGGTCTTGCCGGGGTGCTCTACGCCGGTCACGACGAACTCAAACTGCCCGTCACGGACTTTCGTACCGATGCGGGCTGTCGCCGCCTTCACTGGGAGAGCCTTCGTGACCGTCACCTGCGAGCTGCTCTTGGCGCCGTGAGAGGCCCCCAAGTCGCCTCGGCGGTTGGCACCCCAGATGATTGCCACCAAGATGATGACAGCTAGTGACAAAATGAAGCGCATCGTTTTGAACCAGGGACGGTTTGCCTTGCGTCGTGCCGTCGTAGCGACCTGCGCCCTGGCGTCCTTCGAGGATGGGGACTCGTGGGTTGGTGTGCCCTGTGGGTCTGGCATTTCTACTCCGTCCCTAACGAAGTGCCGGCGGGTGCCGATGCCCCCACCAAGATCAGAAATACACCCGTTGTGCGACAAGACGAATACTCATTTATCGTGAGGTCAGTCACATAAGCTAGACGAGGCGGATGCGCCCGTGGACCCGTGGGGAAAGGGCAACGGAGTCTGGGGTGGGCGCTTTGAGGTTGAGCCGCTGGCCCTGCCGGGCGGCGACCCCGCGTTCCCGTCGTCTCGACTCATCTGCGCCCCTTCTTGAAGGGTTCGCCGGACCTGATCCGGGGTGACAGAAGGCCAAGGACGGCGATGAGCCCTTCGCCGTCGCACTCGTGCGTTGCTTCGTGGCGCGCGCTGTCTGCTTGGTCTGAAAGGGCCGGCTCTGGTCGGTGTTGATCAGCATCAGAGCACCCTGCGGTCATGTCGAACGGGTAGCCAAACTCACTGCTCAGTGGGCCTGGCGCAGGTGTAGCCTCGGACTTGCCTCGTCACCCCAGACCCTGGCGTCGTCGGCATTTGCACCCGCTACTCCCGACCCTCGGTGGCCCGTGTCCTTCAATCAGGGACCAGCGAATCGAGTCCACCATGATGCAGTTACCCAGCAACTCTGGGATCACGTTAACGCAGCACTCCCCGTGGGTCTGGCACGTCATCCGTAAAGGCAAGCGTGTAGGGACGGTCAGTGGCGACACTGTGGCCGGCTTCACCGCCAGGGAC
>PMJN01000432.1 GCA_003157445.1 Micrococcales bacterium | reverse complement strand
CGTGGTCGCTCCCGGTGCGGCCTTGCCAGCGGTGACCGCAATCACGGTCATTTGCCGCCGCCTGGGGCAAGCACGACCACTGTCACATTCCCGCTCGCCGCCATCCGTGCCAGCAAAGCGCCTTCGTCGGCCAGCACCCGTACGTCGACCACCGTCACCCCGGTAGCGGCATCCGGCGCACCAGACTCCGCGACGTTCGCCTGGATCGGGTCCGGGGTGCCCGCTGCGGCCCCGGCAGCGGTGTCCACGGGTGTGGCTACCAGAAGAACGCTTTGCCCTGGCACGACACCGACCGCCGGCAGCTGCCCGGGCTTGAGCTGCAGTGGCACCAGCACCTGGCCGGCGAGCAGGGATGGCGACGCCCCGACCTGGGATGGGTTGACCAGCGTGCCCTTGGCCAGGTCGACCAGCGCCACCTTGCCGATCACAGCACCTTGTTGTGCCACGGTGAACGCGCTCACACGTGGATCCAGCGTCAGGTCAGCGCCGGCCAGATCATCGATGGTGATCCGTTGTCCCACTGCCACGTTGCGTGAGATCACCAGGACGCGATCGCGGTGGGCATACGAGCTCACCGCCCACATCGACACCAGCCCGCCAAGGACCACGACCAGCACTGCCAGCAGAACCTGACGGGGCCTCCACTGCCGGGCAACGGCGGCCGCCCGCACAGAAGGAGGTGCCGGCACTCCCGTGGACTTCGTCGAGGCCGAAAAGTGCACCGACCCCGAGGGGGAGGGCGCTGGGATCGAGACCGGAGTTCTGGAGCTCAATGTCGTCCTCTCACAATCACCGCTTGAGCCTCAGCCACGGCAAATCGTGCAGTGGCTGTTGATGTGACGTCTGGGAAGGTGCCGCCAGTGCCACCGGAGCCGGTCCAGACGGCCCTCCAGACGATCCCGTAGGTGGCACTCAGTTCGCCTCCCGGATACCCGTACGTCGACTGCGGATACCCGTAGTCACACCCGCCGGGAGCTTGCGTCCAGGGTCCGGCCGCCGCGGTCCACACCGTCCCGGGTCCGACACAGGACACCGTGCTGGCGGTGTTGCCCGGGGCAAACGTGAGGGCCACTGGGGCCACGGTCACCTGAGCCCACACCGGTCCAGCCGCGGCGCGGGCATGCTGGGGCACATATGACGCTGGCGTCGTCCAATACCAGGTCGGCACCTGCACCACGGTGTAAGGACGCCCGTCCGGCAACCTCGCCCCGGACGGAGACGACGGCGGAACCGGCTTGGGCAACGTCAGCGTCGCGAATGCCTGTTGAGCCAGCTGAACCGTGGGCACAACGGCGGCGGGTTGAGGGGAAGTGACGCGCCACTGCCACCCTCCACCAGTGCCAGTTCTGGACGGACACATGAACTGGTAGATCGCCCCCTGAACGCTCGGATGCCCCTCCCACAGTGTCGAGTCGTATGCCGGCTGCGGGATCATCAACAGGTAGTAGCAACCATCCCGGTTGTCGAACCAGCCCATCTGCTCGTCATGACACTGATACACCTTGCCTAGCCATGAACACGCAGATGGACCGGGCAGCAGTTTCGTTTGGGCGTGAGGGCTGAGGCCTGGCGAAATCAGCGCCTGGCACACCCACTGTCGGAGCGCTAGGTCATAGTGGCAACCTGTCGAGGCAGTCGCCGAAGTCGCTGACAGTACAACTGACGACACGATCGCCAGCGCGGCGAGGGCCGCGCAGCCACGCCAACCTAGGCGGTGCATGTACGGCTCGTGTCAGCGGCGATCTTCGAGACGCCCCACCGACCTTGGTAGTAGATGACTTCCACCGTCGAAAGGTAAGGCGTGGGCTGCGTACCAGGAGGCAACGTCATCGTCAGCTGCTTTCCAGTCCTGGCGTCGTACATGCGCCACGTCGGCGTTGGCGTCGGACAGTCCTTCAGGACGACCGTTGGGTACGGCTTCGCATCGGGCTCAATCGCCTCAACGCTCACTCGGGGGCGCCCCGGATCCCCCTTGAACAGCTGACCTTGCTCACTGAGCGACACGATGGAGGCGTTCGCCTGGCCTCGAACGGGGTCGAAGGAGAACCTCGTGAAATCCGCTGCGGGAAGAAAGCTCTGCCCCAACTTGCGCGGGTTCCTCGACGCATCGGCGAGGGCCGTGACGAAGTTCAGGTAAGCGGTGACTGCGGACTGCGCCTTGGGGTCGATCGCTGGCGTCGGACTGCTCGTCGCTGAGGAAGCTGCCGGGATCGACACAGGCGCAACGGACTTCACGGGCACACTGCCTGCCCCACAAGCTGCAGTTGCCAAGGTCGTCACCACCAACCCGGCCACGATCAGGTTCCGCTTCATCAACGCGTACTCCACTCGTAAGGGTCGGGCAGGCCTGAGGCTATACCAGATATTTGTTGTCAAATACGGACTAAAGCGCCGTCTTAGTACAAATAGATAGAAAAGACTCCACCGCTCAGGCGCTGAACCTGCCCAAGGCAGACTCAGTTCTGCTTGTTTGGCGCGAGCTTAGGCCGGTCACGGCCTCTCCACTGTTGTAAGCAGGTCCGAGACCACTTCATGGACAACCGTCTTGGTTGAATTTCGGCGTCCTTGGCACGAAGCGCCAACCGGGCAGTGTGTCTGTCGGTAGGCGTCTGGCTCTGAGCACTGCACGCATCTGTGGATGTTGCTTCTGCCCAACAGGATGCGAACTGACCAGAGTGCCACGAAGGTGGCGGTCGCCCGGGCCCCCAAGGACCGCGGGTCGACCTGTGAACCACTGAGGTTGACCTCGGAACTCACGCTCGAAAACGCGACATCCGTTCTGCCGCAGGCAAGCACGAAGGTAATGCCACCTCGCCGTGCGGCAGTCTCTGGTTCCTCGCTGACTATCCCTAAGCCGGGCCACCGGCGGCCCGAGCGAGAGCGTCGTGGATCTGCACGCAATTCCAAGACCCACAGGGATACGCGGTCCAGACGAACGCGGCCTGGTCTGGGTTGTCGGCTCTGGGGCCTGACACAGGGCCGATTAGAAGAGCCTGCACAGCGACTGCGTTACTGACCCCGGATCTGGCCCTGGGCAGCGGAAAGAACAGCCCGATGCTGAGGTCTTCGATGGCTGCGTGAAAGCTCCGTCCAACAAGGACGAACCGGCCAACGCTGACGGCTAGCTGCCCTTGCCAGACATTATGAACGCCGAGTCGAGCGGGCCGCGCAGTTGATCAGTAGTTCTGCAGAGCCACCGGAATCGGGCTAGGCCGCCCGACGCTGATGACGCGCAGGATCACAGCAGCCGATGCGAGCGCCAGGGCGAACACGATGGACCACAGGTACATAAGAATCACGTTAACTCCCAGATGATGGGGTCGGCGACCTGTCACACGCGCCTGCCACATCGGGCTGTAATGGATATCTACCATTCACTGTACGTGGGCCGGTCAGCCCTGGTGACGGCTGGGCCGCCAGCGGCACCGTGACCTTGGGCATTGACCAAGTCGTGACTGGCGCCCTGCCAGTT
>PMJN01000334.1 GCA_003157445.1 Micrococcales bacterium | reverse complement strand
CCGCTTCGGCAGTTGAAAGGGCAGTTGGCCCGTATCGCTGGTAGGTCTTCAGGAAGCTGTCGGCCTCGGCGACGTGAACCCATCTGAGAAGCTGAGGGTCGCTGGCGGCATAGGGACGTCCATCTGGTGCCCGACCGCGCACCCGCTCGTGGATCGCCCGGATCGCCTCGATGATGGCCTCGGCGTCCTGGGCGGTGCCGAAGGTCGTGGTCGCCAGAAAGGTGCTGGTGCGCTGCAACCGGCCCCAGGGGTCGCCTTTGTAGCCCGAGTGTCCGGCCACCCCCGCCATTGCCATAGGGTGCAGCGACTGCAGGAGCAGGGCACGGATTCCTGCCACGAACATCGACGCGTCGGCGTGCACCCGCCAGATCGGGTCGGCGGGGATGAACCAGCGCTCGCCCGGTTTGTCCCAGATGACTGCGGCCTTGGCTGCGTTGTCCTGGCCGCCAACCCGCTCGCGCAGCGCGATGGCAACGCTGCGTCGTACCCGCTCATGCAGCGGACGGGCAACCCCGACCAGTCGCGAGGTGTTCAAGCTCATGCATCGATTATGCGCGACGGGTCGACGCCCTGATCTCCTGGTCACAGTCAGGCTGGAGTTACACGATGCTTACCAGGGCAGGCCATTTCTAACACGGCTGTAACAAATCACGACACGATCTGAAACCGAGTGCCGACACCCTTGCTTCATGACAAACGACTGGGGATGCTCATGAAGTTTATTGACAGTGGCGACACCGCCTGGGTTCTCGCCAGCGCCGCCCTCGTGCTGCTGATGACACCGGGTGTGGCCTTTTTCTACGGCGGCATGGTCAGGGCCAAGAGTGTCCTGAACATGATGATGATGAGCGTCGGGGCGATGGCCACCATCGGTGTCATCTGGGTCCTCTACGGTTACAGCGAGTCGTTCGGGACGTCTTGGCACGGTCTGGTCGGTAACCCGTTCCAGCACTTCGGCTTGAGCAACCTGCTCAGCGGCCAGGATTCCATCTATGGCTTCGTGCCCGCCCAGGCGGCTGTACCGGCCCACGGCGTCGTAGCGGCGATCGCGGCCGTCCCTGCCCATGGCGGCATACCCGCGATGGCTTTTGTGGCCTTTCAGGCCGTCTTCGCCATCATCACGGTGGCCCTGATCAGCGGCTCGATCGCCGACCGCGCGAAGTACTCGACCTGGATGGTCTTTACCGTCATCTGGGCGACCGTCGTCTACTTTCCGGTCGCCAACTGGGTGTTCTCCTTCGACGGCTACTCCTCACCGCGCGGTGGCTGGATCGCCAACCAGCTCAAGGCGATCGACTTTGCCGGCGGGACTGCGGTTCACATCAACGCGGGCGCGGCGGCGCTGGCCCTGGCTCTTGTCCTGGGCAAGAGGGTCGGTTTCAACAAGGACCCCATGCGCCCCCACAACCTGACGCTGGTCATGCTCGGAGCTGCGCTGTTGTGGTTCGGCTGGTTCGGGTTCAACGCCGGCTCGGCGCTGACGGCCGGCAACACCGCCTCAGTGGTCTGGGTCAACACCATGGTGGCCACCTCTGCGGCATGCATCGGATGGCTGGCCACGGAGCGGATCCGCAGTGGTCACGCGACCTCCCTCGGTGCGGCATCGGGCATCGTTGCCGGACTGGTCGCCATAACGCCGGCTTGTTCGGCGGTCACCCCCTTGGGCGCCGTGGCGATCGGCCTCATTGCCGGTTGTATCTGCGCAGTGGCGATCAGCATGAAGTACCGCCTCGGCTTCGATGACAGCCTTGACGTCGTGGGAGTTCACCTGGTCGGTGGAATCGTGGGCACCTTGGCGATCGGCTTCTTCGCTTCAGCCTCTGCCCCGGCGGCAGTGGACGGGCTCTTCTATGGTGGAGGCGTCGACCAGCTGTGGCGTCAGGGCGTAGCCGCGGGCGCGGTGCTTGTCTACTCTTTCACCCTTGCCACTCTGATCGGCCTCGCGTTGCACAAGACCATGGGCTTCCGCGTCGACAGGGAGGCTGAGATAACGGGCATCGACATTGAGGAGCACGCTGAGTCGTCCTACGATCTTGGTTCACTCGGTGGTGGCGGCCTCATCAAAGCGGGAGCCGCGATATTCGGGTCGCAGACGATGAGTTCGACCGCGACAGACGTCACGCCCAACCGGCAGGGAGCATCATCATGAGACTGGTCACCGCAATCATCAAGCCCTTCAAGCTTGATGACGTCAAACAGGCACTGGAGGCCTACGGCATCACCGGGATGACGGTCAGCGAGGCGAGCGGTTACGGGCGCCAGCGCGGACACAGCGAGGTCTACCGTGGTGCCGAGTACCAGGTCGACTTCGTCCCGAAGGTGCGGGTGGAGGTTGTGGTCGACGACGTCGACGCCACCGACGTGATGGACGTCATCCTCAAGGCGGCCCAGACCGGACGGATCGGTGACGGCAAGATCTGGACGGTTCCTGTCGAGGAGGTCGCTCGGGTGCGTACCGGCGAACGCGGCCTGGACGCGTTGTAGGAGACCACATCAATGATGGGACTGGGGCAGACTGAGAGAGTGGACCTGGACCAGCAACGTCTGGACCTGGCCGGCACCCGGGGCTTCACAGCCCCGGGTGCCGGGCAGGTGCGGCGCGCAGCCATGGCGGAGCTGAGCAGGCGCTGGATCACCGAGTTGTGGGTGACTGCAACTTACGGAGCCCGTATGGACGGGGTAGCCCTTGCCTGTGTTGGCAGCCTGGCTCGCGGTGACTCCGGACCGCTCAGCGACTTCGACCTGGTGCTGCTGCATGACGGCCGCTCGATGTCCAAGAAGGAGATCACGTCCCTGGCCGATCGCATCTGGTACCCGATCTGGGATGGCGGCGTCAAGCTCGACCATTCCGTGCGGAGCGTTGGTGAATGTCGCAGCGTCGCCGCTGCGGATCTGTCAGCCGCGGTCGGACTGCTGGATCTGGATCTGTTGGCCGGCGACGAGCAAGTGGTCGCCGCCGCGCGCTCAACCCTGGGCCACGACTGGCGCGCCAATGCCCGTCGCAGACTGCCGGAGCTGGTCGAGTCCCTGGAGGCGCGACACCGCAGCCACGGGGACCTGGCTCAGAGCATCGAACCAGACCTGAAGGAGGCACGCGGCGGGCTGCGCGACATGTCGGTCCTGCGTGCGCTGACCGCCGCGTGGCTGGCAGACCGCCCGCACGGACAGGTTGACACGGCTTACTGCACGTTGCTGGACGCCCGGGACGCCCTGCACGTGGTGACTGGTCGCGGTCGCGATCGCCTCGGGCTGCAGGAGCACGACGCCGTCGCTGCCCTGCTGGGTCAGCCCGACGCCGACACGATGTTGTCCGTGGTCGGAACGGCGGCACGAACGGTCAGCTATGCGATAGACGGGACGGCTCGCCGAGCCGCCCAGTCCCAGCGGGCCCGTACCCTGCGGGTCGGTCCCCGCCGGCCGGTGTTGAAGACGTTGGGCTTCGGGCTTTTCGAGCACGACGGGGAGGTCGTGCTGGGGGCCCATCTTGACCCTGCCCGTGATCCGCTGCTGGTACTTCGCGCCGCTGTTGTCGCTGCCCGGCGAGGTCTTCCCCTGTCCTCGACGACCTTGACGAACCTGGCTGAGCGCTCGCCGGCCTTGAGCGTGCCGTGGAGTCCGGTGGCCCGGTCGTTGTTCACCGACCTGCTTGCCGCGGGTCCCGGACTGATCCCGGTCTGGGAGGGGCTGGACCTTGCCGGGGTAATCGACTCATGGGTGCCAGAGTGGTCGCAGATCCGGAGCCGACCACAGCGCAACCCTGTTCACCGACACACAGTTGATCGGCACCTGATCGAGACTGTGGTGCAGGCGACCGCTTTCGTGGCCGATGTCGAGCGCCCCGACCTGCTGTTGATGGCGGCCCTGCTGCATGACATCGGCAAGATTGCCGGTGCCCATGACCACTCCCTGCTCGGGGCACCACTTGCGGCCAAGGTGGCCGCCCGGATTGGCCTGGAGGAGTCCGAGGTCGAGGTTGTCGAGCTCCTGACTCGCGAACACCTGACGCTGATCGACCTGGCGACCCGCCGTGACCCTGAAGACCCACAGACCCTCGCGGCCGTGACCGCAGCGGTCGCCGGTCGCAGGGACGTCCTTGAGCTGCTTCGCGCCCTGACCGAGGCAGACGCCAGGGCCGTGGGCGCTGCTGCCTGGACCGACTGGCGAGCCCAACTGCTGGACCAACTCGTCGCCGGGGCACGCACGGCTCTGGGCGATGCAGCCGGTCCGCTCGCCCAGACTGGTCCGCTCGCTCAGACTGAGGAGGTCCCCGACCTCCTTGCGCCCGACGCCGTGGCAGGGGTTGCTATGGGGGAGCCTTACGTGGTGGTTCATGCCATCGGAGGCGCCTACCGCATCGACGTCTTCGACCGGGACCGCCTGGGCTTGTTCGGCGACACAGCAGGTCTGCTCGCGGCATGCGGCTTCATCGTGCGGACAGCGCGCGTGCGCACTCAGGAAGGCATCGCGGTCAACCAGTGGCAGGTCGACTCACCAGGCGGGGATGCTCCGGATGCGGCAGCGATCGGACGTGGGCTCGCGAGCCTGGCCCAGGGGGATCGTCAACCGTTGCGGGCCCTGGATCGGCGCCGCCTCGTGACCGCTGAGGTGGTCGGCACTGGTCCGCGCGCTCAGACCCGCGCAATGGTCGTGCCGCATGCCTCGCAGGACTCGACGGTGATCGAGATCCGGGCTCAGGACCGCCCAGCCCTCCTGCACGAGGTTGGTATGACCTTCGCGCGCGCCGGTCTGAGCGTGCACAGCGCCTACATCGCCACGTATGCCGGTCAAACTCTGGACACGTTCTATGTCAGTGAGTTCGGGGGACGGCCCCTGTCTCCGGCGCGTGTCGCCCAGACAATTTCCATGCTCATGGACGCATGCGACTCGCCGCCGCCAACGGGAAGATAACCTTGCTGAGTGTTCACCAGCCTGTCTGACCGACTGACCGCCACCTTCAAGAACCTGCGCGGCAAGGGACGCCTGTCCGAATCGGATGTCAATGCGACGATCCGTGACATCCGGATCGCGCTGCTCGATGCCGACGTGGCCCTACCCGTAGTGCGTGAGTTCACCAGCGCCGTACGTGAGCGTGCCCTGGGCGCTGAGGTCAGCGGCGCGCTAAACCCGGCCCAGCAGATCGTCAAGATCGTCAACGACGAGCTCGTCACGATCCTGGGTGGGCAGACCCGCAGGATCGAGTTCGCCAAGAACCCGCCGACGGTGATCATGCTGGCGGGTCTGCAGGGATCCGGTAAGACCACCCTGGCTGGCAAGCTGGCAAAGTGGCTCAAGGATCAGGGTCACACACCGATCCTGGTTGCAGCTGACCTTCAGCGGCCCAATGCGGTGACCCAGCTCCAGGTCGTCGGCCAGCGAGCCGGGGTCCCGGTCTTCGCGCCCGAGCCCGGCAATGTCGCTGGTAATGACGCGGGCGCCGAGTCTGGTGATGGGACCACGTCCTCGGGTGACCCGGTCGCGGTCTCGGCAGCGGGCATCGTGCAGGCTCGGGCCAAACAGCACGATGTCGTCATCGTCGACACCGCCGGTCGCCTGGCCATCGACGAGAACCTCATGGCCCAGGCAGCCGACATCCGGGCCGCGATCTCCCCCGATGAGGTTCTGTTCGTCATCGACGCCATGATCGGCCAGGCAGCGGTGGAGACCGCACTGGCCTTCCAGCAGGGCGTGGACTTCACTGGTGTGGTCCTGACCAAGCTGGACGGTGATGCTCGCGGTGGTGCCGCGCTGTCTGTGGCCAAGGTCACGGGCCGGCCGATCATGTTCGCCTCCACCGGTGAGACGGTCAGCGACCTCGAGGTCTTCCACCCCGACAGGATGGCCTCACGCATCCTTGACATGGGTGACGTGCTGACCCTGATCGAGCAGGCCGAGAGGGCCTTCGACAGCGGTGAAGCCGCCGAGATGACCCGCAAGTTCATGCAGGACGAGGACTTCACCTTCGACGACTTCCTGAACCAGATGGCGGCCATCAAGAAGATGGGCTCGCTGAAGGCGATGCTCAAGATGATGCCGGGCATGGGTCAGATGCGTGAACAGCTCGACTCCCTGGATGAGAGCGAGTTCGACCGGGTCGAGGCCATGGTGCGCTCGATGACCCCCTTTGAGCGCACCCATCCCAAGCAGATCAACGGCTCACGCCGCTCCCGGATCGCCCGAGGCTCGGGTGTGACGGTCACTGAGGTGAACGGGCTGCTTGAGCGCTTTGGCCAGGCTCAGAAGATGATGCGTTCGATGCGTCGTGGTGGCGGTTCCGGGATCCCCGGAATGCCCGCAAT
>PMJN01000238.1:2541-7027 GCA_003157445.1 Micrococcales bacterium | reverse complement strand
GTGTTGAGAGCCAAATCGCGAGCGGTTGTTGTAGCCACCCGTTTGACGGCTGCTGCTGCATTGGTCACTTCTCGCTCGAACACTGCCGCTGCTGCGGCAGCCGCAAGCGCTGCTTGAGTCGCAGCAGCAGCGACGGCAGTGGCTACTGCCGCAGCTGCGAGGGCCGTCTCCTCCGCGGTGGCGATCGCCGCCGCGTCAACGGTGGCAGCGAGTTGCAGGGCTATGAGGGCGCCCTCCTCCTCACTGCCGGAGGCGATCGATGCCGAGACAATGTCAGCGGCCTTGGATGCGGCGGTGGCTACTCGTACGGCGAGGGCATCGGCCCGAGTCTGTATGCCGCTGGCCGTCTGGGCGGCCGTGTCCGCCATGTTGAGAGCCGCACAGGCAGCGGCGCCTGCCTTCGCGTTACGGGCGTGGGAGGCAGCTTCGGCGGTCATGAGAGCCGCTGCTACCACCGACTTCTTGGTGGCGGCGGCGGATTTGGCTACATACTTCGCTTCGCGAGCGGCCGCAATGTCGACCCGTGCGCCGGCGACAAATGCCTTAGTCTCGGCGAGAACAGAAGCAGCAGATGATGGTTCCCGAGAGCTCACTTCAGAAGCCCCACGTATCAACGCGATTCGTAAGGCGTCGAGCCCAGAGCCATGCCTGGCGCTACGGTTGATCAGCGTGGCCAACGCCTTCGCTTGCATCGGTGTCATGGTGAGCACGACATTCGCGGGGGAACTATCGCCCCGGTCCGACGAACTTGTCGTGCCCTCGGTGCCCATGCCTCTACTCCTCCACAGATGTCAACCTTCTCTGTTGCCAGACTACGCGGACGATACGACGCAACATGTTCGCGTGACTCACAGCAGGGGCTTCCTCCGGTGAAACCGGCCCGCCCGCATGCGGTTCGCAAACGGAACAGGTGGATCGCTCGGAGCCACAGCCGGAAGGTGATCACTCTTCGCTTGCCGTCGACATCCGATGGTCAGTACCGTCAGATCGGTCAGGAGAGCAACGAATCTCGACAACATCTACGAATCGCCTCTCCTCGACTGGAGCGGCGTGGAAGCACGCCTCAACAAGGGGGTCACGCAAGCGCCAGGGACGGGCAGTCCGGACCGGCACACTTGTTGGTTGGCCACGATCAATCGCAATGGAAGCCCACGGTCACTGGCATCGGCGGGCTTTGCGTTGATGGCGCGTTTTGGTTCCAGAATGGGCGAGACGACACGCAACGGCAGGAACCTCGCTCGCGACCAACGATGCACGCTCAGTGTCGCCACCGCCGAGTTCGACCTCGTCGTCGAGGGGAGGGCGAGTAGGTCACCGACCCGACCAGGGTCGCTGAGTTGGCAAGATGGGCTGCTGAAGGATGGCCTGCCCGCGTTGACGACACCGGTGAAGCCCCTACCGCCGACTACAGCGCACCATCGGCTGGGGCGCCACCGCGGCACATCTATCGCCTCCAACCTCACACTGCGACAACTGTCGGGACAGCGGAGCCGTTCGGGGCCACACGGTGGCACTTCTGACAGGCGCTAGATGCCCCGTGCACGTCATGGAGTCCGGTTGAGGAAGGGTCACCGGAGCAGACCTGACTCCCAGGTGTTCGTCGCTGACCGTCTCGCAAGGGATCCCACCCCGGACACCGGGGCTTGGCTGCGACGCGCCCGTCATCGATGGCGACGTTCGGCGAGCTGTAACCGCCGGTCGTCACCCACGACGACCCATGCAGGGGCAGTTGCGCGTCAGCAGCGGCTACAGGAGTGAGCCCCGATAGCCCGATCGGTGACCGGGCACCATCCATCCGCGGAAGGGTTGGTAATTTGGTCAAAAGAACTCGTGGGGGCGGGCCTGCTTGCCGTGCATCGGCGCCCACGGCATGTGAGTCGAGATCGACGCGGAGTCCACTCTCAAGTATCTTGATGTCAAGATACTTGAGAGGCGGCAATCGTGGCGGACACGTGGAACCCCGAGCAGTATGACAAGTTCAGCGGGCACCGGCAGCGTCCGTTCGCGGACCTGATGTCGAGGGTGGGGGCGAGCACCCCAAAGATCGTGGTGGACCTGGGTTGTGGACCAGGCTCACTGACCCTCACGATGGCGCAACGCTGGCCGGATGCGCAGATCATCGGAGTCGATTCCTCCGCCGAGATGCTCGATCAGGCCCGGCGCAACGACCGCGATGGACGGGTCGAGTGGATGCGCTCCGACGTCGAGTCGTGGGACCCGTTGCAGCTGGGAGAACAGATAGATGTCATCACCAGCAACGCGTTGCTTCAGTGGCTGCCTTCCCACCGGCAGCTGATGCCAGGCTGGGTGGCGGCACTTGCGCCCGGTGGCTGGTTCGCCATGCAGGTACCAGGCAATTTCAACGCACCGTCGCACACACTGCTGCGCGAGGTCGCCGCCCGGGCACCTCGAGCGAACGAGCTCCTGCCGCGCCTGCGCGCGGGAGAAGCAGTTGACGAGCCCTCGACATACGTCGCGTTGCTAGCCGGTCTTGGCTGTGATGTCGACGCGTGGGAGACGACCTATCAGCACATCCTCGACCCTGACGGCGCCCAGGACGAGCCAGTGCTGGAGTGGACCAAGGGCACCGCTTTGCTGCCGGTGTTCGAGCTGCTCAAGGAAGAGAGCGAGCGTGCCGACTTCGTGGCGGCGTACGGCAGTGCGCTGTTACAGGCCTATCCGCGCCAGTCGTTCGGGACGGTCTTTGCCTTCCGGCGTATCTTCGCGGTGGCTCACATGAGGGGCACGCTGTTGTGACTGCAATCGTCGGCCTGCACCACGCCCAGGTGTCCTGCCTGGCAGGCTCGGAGAACACACTGGGCCAGTTCTTTAGAGATGCCGCGATGGCGCTTTCGCGTGCAGACCCAGCTCAACGACCAACTGGCCGCCGTGGGGATGCCGACCGCATTCGACGAAGGCAAGGCCGACTTCAGCAGAATGACGACACAAGAACACCTGTTCGTCAGTCGAGTTCTGCATGAGGCCATCATTGCTGTCGACGAAGCGGGCACCGAGGCGGCTGCCGCTACCGCGGTCGTCGCAGAAGCAACATCAGCCCGTCTGCCCTCCTTTGTCTTGACAGCCAACCGCCCCTTCTTCTTCAGCGTCCACGACATCGAGACTGCGACCCCCTCGTTCTTCGGCAGAGTCGCCGTTCCCAGCGCCTCATAGTGACCAGTCGAAGCCCGCCACCTCGTTCAGGCAGTGTCTCGTGCGTTAGGCCCAAACATGTTTCGGCGAAGGGCGTGCTCCCATCCACTCATTCACAGATTGGTCACCGGCAAAACTCGGATGAGGGGACGGCCTCAATTCGGCTGCTTGTTTCACCGCATAACCATCGGTACCGGGTCACCGATCCGTCGATGGAGGGTCGACAGTCAATGGTTGACCGTGATTCGCCGAATTCAGGGGGCTGGATAGTGTGATCCGGGTCGATCGTGGCGTTGAACCCGTCAGGGGTGCCGTTGGAGCCGGCGACTTGGTCGCACGTAAGTACGCCTCTGGGAGCGTGGATGAGGCGGCGGCACTGTCGGGTGCGGTCATGCGCTGAGACGACGTCCTCGTACAGGTCGAGATCGCCGGTGACTATTCCGCTTCTCCTTCGTGTTTGGGGGCCACTTCTCCGTGGCTCAGCGTTGAGGTAGGAGCGGCGGTCGGAGTCCCAACCGCCGGCCCGGTGCCGGTTGTACGTCGACTACCCGGCCAGGCGCCAGGCATCCGCAACGGCGAGGTAGCTGTCCGTACGACGTTGTCGGCCCAGGCTTGGGGTGACCAGCACCAGTTCGTCAACCTGTGCAAGCTCCTTCATCTCCAGCAGCCGCTCAGCAACAACCTTCGCGCTCCCGGTCACCATGCGGGTGTCGTCCCGGCGACTTCCCCGGAAGGCTTCGGAGCGGGCGAAGTCCCGGACCTCTTCTGGCCTCAGGGGCTCGCGCTTCCCGCGCGCCATGTTCTGGATAGTCAGGGCCCAAGCGGCCTCGAACTCCAGAACAGCCTCATCGTCCTCGTTGGCGAACGCCAGCACCGACATGGCCGAGTACGCCTTTGCTCCGTCAACACACGAAGTGAAGTCGCGGCGATAGTCCCGCAGCGCCTGGAAGGCCACGTCCGGGCTCATATGGTGGGCGAAGACTGCGCTCATCCCGTTCACCGCGGCGAAGTGCGGCCCGTACTGGCTGGAACCGAGGATAAAGAGCTCCGGTTGTTCGTCGACGACCGGTGCTGCGATCAGCTTCGCGTACGGGTGCCCCTCGGGAAAGCCGTCGCCGAGGAACGCCATGAGCTCCGCGACCTGCCCAGGAAACTCCGTAGCCACGTCTGCTGCCAGACCCCGGCGTAACACGTGCGCCGTCAGGGGGTCCGTGCCGGGCGCGCGCCCCAGAGCCAGGTCGATCCGACCAGGATGCATCGCGAGCAGGGTGCGGAAGGTCTCAGCGACCTTGAACGGCGAGTGGTTCGGCAGCATGATCCCCGCAGCCCCGACCCG
>PMJN01000238.1:0-2494 GCA_003157445.1 Micrococcales bacterium | reverse complement strand
GACGAAGTCGAGGACTGACAGCGGGAGGATCTCTTCGAAGATGGTCACTGAGCCATCAAGGTGTCGCATCGTGCTGGTATTCCGTCGCGGCCGCCAGGGTGGTGGGTGTCCGCAGCTGCGGATGACACGTGCCTAGGGCCCTTGATCCGATCGCTGCCTGACGCGAGAGCCGTCGCCGACGCGCTCACCGCGATGACCTACACCACATTGGCGGCCACCGCGACGGCTGCGCGAATCAGCGCCACCTGACCGGCTTGGCGGATCTACCCGCTAAGGGCAGGGACGCCGGCCCAGACCGGGACGCCGAGCCGGAGGCCCCTCGTCGGTGCCAGATGGGCACGCCACTGAGTGAGTGCGTGCCTATGCCGCATCGGGCTGCGGGACAGTTCGAAGCCCTCGATGACCTAGGGCAAAGTGGCCATCGAAGTCTCACAACGGGAACGATCACCGAACAGCGGCTGAGGCTGTCTGGCGTTGGAGCGTCCTTGATCAAATGCTGGCAATTCGGCGGATCGTAGCGACACAGTCCTGCACGGACGTGACGGACGTGTCCAACACGAGGTGGGCCCGGTCCCAGGCGTGGTAATCACGGTCGACGATCTCCTGCCATGTGGGCAGGCTCAGGTCCGTGATGTCGACGGTTCGGCTCTCGGCCCGACGCCGGTGCTCGACAGGATCCGAACAGATCACCTCGACCTCCACGACACTGGCCCCTTGGGACATCCCCGTCTCGCGCCAAGCTTCCCGGGTTACGGCCACTGGGTTCACCGAGTCGGCCACCACCGACAACCCGTTGCGAAGTTGGTCCCCAGCAAGGGCACACCCGACGACATACCCCACGGGGCCCACCGGCTGCACCAGCGACGTCGCCCGCAAGATGGCCTGTTCGATGCTATCGACCCGTAGGAACGCCGCCCCAACCTGACGAGCCAAGGCCGCTGCAATGGTCGTCTTCCCGGTGGCCGGCAGACCACCAACCACCACCAACACAGGTCGTCGATCGCGTTCAGCTTCCATCACGGTCCAAGAGTCCCATGGAGCGCCNNTTTGTGCCAGGTCGGCGCAGCCTCCGCGCGTGCCCGTAGACCGATGGCGATCCCTGACCGGTACAGCGAGGACCTATTCGTCGGCGTGCAGGTTGACTTGCTTTGAGCATCACCCAAGGTTCGTCTTTCGGTACTCACCCACATTCCGATGACAGCATTCCGGGGTTAGGCGCCGACGGGTTCCTCAAGGAGTTCGACGAGGGTATGCGCCTGGGTCTCGTATTGAGGGCTCTCGGCTTCTGTCATGGTGATGAGTGCCTTCCACAAGGCCCAGCCGCGCGCTCTTGCCCAGGCGTCGTCTGGCAGCCCGACTGCCTCCCGGAAGATCTGCCGCTCCTCGCCCCTAAGGAAGGTCCAGGCGATGACCAAGTCACAGGCCGGATCCCCGATCCCACACGTTCCGAAGTCGATGACTCCGGAGAGTTGTCCTTCGGCGGTCAGCAGGTTCCCAACGGCGACGTCTCCGTGAAACCACACTGGCGCGGTCGACCAAACAGATCGCAGGGCCGCGCGCCACATGGCTTTGCACGCATCGACATCGACCTGATCCGCGAGCGCGATCAACGCCTTCTGGACCTGATCTCCGTAGACGCTCGGGTGGCAACCCCGGTAGAAACAGTGGCGGCCGGCCGTTGGGCCGTCGTGCACGGGCACGGTACGCAGCTCGTACAAGAACGCACCAAGGTCGCCCGCGAAGCGAGCGCGGTCCAGGTGGGGGGTCGGTGCCCGGCGCGTCGCCGGGCAGCCAGTGCCGAACCGACCACGGGCACGGATACTCCCCTGTCGGATGACCCGTAGCCACCGGTACGGGAACGGGCACCGACAGGTACTCGGCCAGCAGGGGCAGGAACCTGTCTTCCTTGGAGATTGCGGCGACGTAGCTCTCGTGGCTGGGGCAGGCGCAGGGCGAGATGGTCCCCGAGCCGGAAAGTGCGATTGTCGTTGCCCTGTATCGCCACGGGCCTGATCGGAAGGTGGGACCACTGCGGAAACTGGCCAGCCACCAGGCGGCGCGCGAGGTCTTCGGTGATATCCACGCTGCCCAGTCTGTCGACATGCCCGAGGTGCGATCGAACTTTCTTGATCATGCCAGCTCGTGCGCGGACCGCGGAGAATTGACCGATGCGACGTCCGCATCTGCGATGGGTGTGCGTCCTTGTCCGTGGACCGATCCCTGACCGGGGCAAGGACGCACGCACACCGCAGCTATGAGCAGATGACCTGACAAGACACACCACCGGCGGCATTGAACCGGTTGGGCATGGCACACGTCTTCCCAAGTAGTCCCCTGGGAGTTCACTTCCAGGAAGCTCACTGGGAGGTCACAATGTCTCGTTCCACAATCACCGTCAGCCTGTTCGGAGCCGCCGCCACCCTCATGCTCGCGGCTGCGTGTGGCACCAGCACCACCACCTCTGCCAGTTCCGGCGCCCCGGGCAGTGCCACTC
>PMJN01000403.1 GCA_003157445.1 Micrococcales bacterium | reverse complement strand
GGCCACCGACAACGCTCTCAAAGGTGATGCGCTACCGAAGGGCCAGTGGAGCACGTGACAGTGCTGTTCAACGCCACCCTGATCGTCCCGCAGGACGATCCTCAAACGAAGACCCGGTCAGCGCCAGCCTGAGCTGAGAAAACGGCCTTCACACGTGCCCGTTAGCCGGTTCCCTGCGAGACACGGGACGTCGCCTAGCAACACGACAAGAAAGACCCTCACGCTTGACCGAGCCCACCTGCCATGCCCTCGACAGACCCGTGAATGACCCACCTGTTGCGAGCGTCCATCAGCCGACCTAACGTTGTGGGCGCATCCACATGGAAGGGGGTGGTTGGTCTAGTGAACAACCAACGGACGTGTGAGGTTGCTGCGCACTAGCCAGCCGTCGCCGACAGCCTTCAGGTGGCAATCGGCAACCGGGCCAAAGACTGGTGGCAGCACTCTCGCAGGCACCGCAGCCCGTGAGGATGTGCGACCCGTCCAACGCACCCTGGCACCCAGACCTCACGGGCTGTTCACTCTCATCCGTTGACGTGGCGATGACCTTGACGTTGACTTGAGTGTTGGCTTTAAGCGACCCAGTGACACTCATGGTGCGCCGGTTGAACTGACTCGCATGATGCTGATTCCCCAGTCTTCGGTGCAAGGAGCCTGATCCTGATGACGTGGCGCAGCCGTGCTGCCTGCCTGGACGAGAACCCAGAGTTGTTCTTCCCGATCGGGAACGCCGACCCCGCATTTCACCAAATCAACAAAGCAAAAGTCATCTGCCGCCGCTGTGAGGTCGCTGACACCTGCTTGAGATGGGCCATGCATTCCCACCAGGACGACGGCGTGTGGGGCGGACTGTCCGTGGATGAACGGCGTGCCCTTAAACGCCGTAATGCCCGTGCCCGTCGTGCCGACCCCGAGACACCGCTTTTCTGACGGATTCGCTGGACTTGATCCGGGGGTGGCAGAAGGCCATAGCTTCCAAGCGTATCTGGTTTGACCGTCTACCGCCCCGATAGCGGAACGGTCTCCGCGCGTGCCCGTACGCGGATCGGCTTGCGGCGCATCCGATGGCCACTTCGGCGCATGGTCGAGTGATCATCTCGCCCCAATAGCCCGTTTCACGTCGGAGGTATCCAGTCTGGCGAGCGGCCCAGAGTCGCGATGATTCGATCGAGCATCGAGGAACTCGTGGTGGGGACCCTCGGCCGGAACGGAGTCTGATCCTCGAGGGTTTGCGATCCGGCAGGGATGGCCTCAACGGCCGTTAGCGCGAGCTGCAGGGCCTCATCGTCGAAGTCGACCGCAATGCCGAGGGTCGTCGCGACGTCCCAGTGGTGTGCCACGTAGTCCACGAGGTGGAATCCGATCGCGACCGGCGCAGGCAGAGTCATGCCGCCGCGCACCTCGGGTAGATACATGCTGCCCTCTATCAGGTCGGGTACCCCGAACGCCTCGATCACCCTTCGCGCTGAGGTCGCGTAGTCGGCGGCTGGCTGGTCACTGACCGGTCGATCAGCGAAGACGGCCCTGTCATGACCATTGCCGTCCGCAGCCGCCGCGAATCCGTAGTTCTGTCCGATCATGTGTGCCAGCAGTTGCCGAAGCGTCCAGGCAATGCACGGCGTGGGCCGCTCGAGATCCAGGGTTGTCACCTGGCCGACGATCGCGACGCTGGATTCCATCACGCTGCGATGGCACTGAATGAGATCCGTCATGTCAGGAGGCTAGCAACGCCCGCCGACATCCGAGAGGCCGTCGCGGCATCCCGTTTCGGCGCAAACCGTTGCACGGGCCCGTCCCAGTCGACGATGGCTCATCGAACAAGGATGCGCGCCATCGCGGCACGATCGAACGCGCGACCAGCGGCTGATGAGCGGATGTTCGCAAGCCCGCGGGGGGGGCGTGTCCAGAACTCTGGGCACGGTGAGAACATTCACGCAATCGGAGCAGGCCGCGGACACCGTCATTCTGGCCGAGCCGGTTCGTATCGCTACAGGTCAACGGCTTGCAGGTTGTCATGTCGAGGTGTGAAGGCAAGCCGCGTGCAAGGATTGCACCGCCTAAGCTCACTGGGTTGTTCTCACGTGCCGCTGCACCTCCAGCATCGGCGAGACGCGAAAACCGTTGCAAGACAAGGACATGACTGACCGACCCGCGCCTATTTGCAGAGTTCTGGTGTCTGTCAACGCTGCTTACTTCTCGGAGGTCCTTTGAAGGGGTAGAGGCTTAGCAGCGGTGGCTGCATTCTTGGCCAGGATGATCCGCCAGGCGGCGACGACTGTGACGATCAGCATGAGCCAGAAGGTGAGTCCCTCAACTGGCGACAATCCATCGACGGACCAGTCGGATCGACGAATAACCCGGTCTGTGGCCACGGCGCCTCCGGTCCGCAGGGCGAAGTCCCACAGCACGCAGACCAACATAGCCGGGACGAGAGAACCCTGGGCCATCCTTACCACATACAAAGAAGTGCCCAAAAGGAACCACACACCGATCGTCTCGGCATATCCCAAGAACGTTTGGCCGCCCAAAATGAACGCGAAGATCATTCCCAGGAAGGCGAACATCAAGGACGTGAGGAACCAGACACCGACCTCGGGCATCGAGGCGCGAAACGCGACGAGCAGCAGGCCTTGGTACAGGATCACGAAGGAGAAGCCGAAGAGAACAGAGAAGAAGCCGAGCCAGAAGGTCTGTAACGCACCCAGTGTGGGCACGCCAGGCCTGGCGGCGACGGCGAGCCCCGCGACCAGGTAGAGCGCGGTCACGGCCATCGTCCATCTGGGGGCTGTTCGAGGCTCTTCCCGCATCACTGGACGCCACCAGCCGACATAGCTGGTGAAGAGGACCAGGAATACCGCTCCCAAGCCGAGCATCACCAGGAAGAGGCCGTGCCCCCACCAGCTCTGGATGGTGTCGCGGCCGATGGGCACCACCAATGAACCCAGTTCCGCCCCGAAGACGATGGCTAGGTAGACAACAAAGGCAAAGAGCCCCAGGAGCGGGCGAGGTGCGATGCGCTTGTCGTCGTTTCTCAGGAACCACCACAAGCATCCACCCATGACTCCGGTGAAGATGAGGATGACGCCTACAACGTGGTTGGACATGATTAACAGCCCGGCGGGTCTTGTCGCCCGTTGTCGTGGGAAGTGGCTTCAGGACTCCAGCGGCTCATTGCCGAAGTTTAAGACACGGTTGCCTCGGCACGATTGCCCGCTGCTTCCACACCTCGTCATGTCCAGAGATCAAGGCAAATCCCAGCTGAGAGGGCTTCCGGTCTAGACCTCCCTGCCGTCGGGAACGAGCACGACAGCGGCAAAGTAGTGCGTTCTTTGAGAACCCTGAGGCAAGATCATCCCCATGATCAGTGAGTCGCGTGATCGATGGTTCTTCGGCGGGCGCCATTACGCGGCCACGCTCGCAAGCGATGTCGCGACACGCGACGGGCTGGGCCTAGAACTAGAAGATGTCGGGCCAGCGCCTGGACGAGGGCTCGTCCTTGAGGCTTTTCAAGACGATACGACGGAGCTTTTCACCTTCAGGGCTTTCTTGGCTGACCCGTTGCCGTTCGCACTAGTCGAGCAGTTCGTTGAAGAAGGCAGACGAAGGCTGACCAAGGACGGCGACTGACGCCACCAGCTCGGAGTATCCGCCAGTGGGAATGAACACGACAGCGACAGATCTGGACGTTGAGTGAGAGCATCGAACGGTGTCAGACACGGAGATGCGTCAGGTAATCCTCGACCTCCTTCTAGAGGACTTGATTCCACTTTGGGAGATTGCGGACGCCTGTCGGGGCGAGGGCAGCGGTTCCTCAGCAGACGAGAGCGAACGCCTCAGTGCTCTGTCAGAAACGCTCGTCAACCTCTTCCGATCGGGTCACATCAGGGTCTTCGTTGGCCCCTGGCAGCAGAACGACCCTGCTGAGGCCGAGCCAGTTCAGTCTGAGGCTCTGTTGCGCGACCTGAGGCGGTATTCGGTAGTGGCTGAGCAGCGGGAGGACCTGGACCGCGTCTACTACGTCAACGACGAAAACCTTCCTCATTGACGAACGTGCTCAATCCGGCAATTGAGGACGTGTTTCTCGACCGTTTGCCGTCCCGATCACCGAACGATGACCGGATACATCGGAACCCAATCGCGGTGTTCGTAGGCGGATCGGTGTCCGTTCACCGATCCCCGGCCATCTGTTCATCAGTTACGCCCACAATGGGACCACCTCGTCGCGCAGGCTCGCCATCGCGCCCCGGGTGACGAATTCCGAGGACATTGAGGGTGAGAGGTTCGATATGACTGTCCAGAGCCGGTTGATGCATGCCGCCGCTGCGCTGAACGTCCTGATTTACCGAGCTTCCGGTGGCCGGCTGTTGGGGCAGGTGCAAGGAGTCCCGGTGCTGTTGTTGACGGTCGCCGGTCGGCAGAGCGGGGTCGCCCACACGACACCCCTGTCGTACTTCGAAGACCGGGGCCGCTTCGTGGTCGCCGGATCGGCTGCTGGGGCCCCGTCGGAGCCGCAATGGTTTCGGAACCTGCGGCGCGCCGACCGCGCCGGGATCGAGGTGGGATCGCAACGGTTCAACGTCACGATATCGATCGCCGGACCCGAGGAGCGCAGGGTCCTCATGGGGCAACTGATCGCCCGAGCACCGTTCTTCGCCAAGTACCTACAAACCATCACGCGCGAGATCCCTCTGGCCCTTCTCACCCCGACTTCCTGACCCCGTATCAGACAAAGAAGTCATCGCTCACGTTTCGGTTCTGGCTGGACAGGGTCGGAGGTGTTGGCTGGCCCGGGGTCCTGCAACCCCGAGCCCGCCAGGCCGCGTTACTTCAACAGGGTGTTGACCTGGGACTGCACGTTGGCGAGTACCAAGGCGACCGATTCATGATCAACAGTGGCGCTACCGAACTCCTGGGTAACGATGTCCTGCGTATTCTTTTGGGGATCGTCAACCGGGCACTAGTGACTGCCCTGGGGAGGTGGGACGTCACGCTGCCGCGGGTCGTCGGCGGGGCGGATCAGGGAGGGTCGTTAGCATCGTCTCGTGATCGCACGAAGATGGCGGGTCTGGGCCAGCCGCGAACAAGCAGACGCCGTAGGTCCGTATCTTCGCGCCACCGGATCAGGAGACGCACTCCGCACGCCGGGCAACGAAGGTGCGCTCCTCCTTCGATGCGACGATGTCGAGGAGACACTCTTCGAGCTCACGACGCTGTGGCGCTCGATGGATGCCATCCGCGAGTTCGCAGGGGAGGGCTACACCCGCGCGGTGCTCTACGAGAATGATGAACAGTACTTCCTGCGATGGGACGAGCGGGTCGAGCACTTCGAAGTAACTTCACTTGAGGACCTCAACCAACAGGTCGCTCTAGGTTCGTAACGGGATCCGCTTGTGACACCTCGAATGGCTAATGACAGAGGTTGGTCGACAGTGCTGCGTGAGGCCTTCAGCGCGTAGCGGCGATCCATGCGCACAAGATGGTGAGCGCGGCAGTAATGCCACCCGCGCCCCAGCGTTCTACGGGATGCCGCCCGGCGAGGTTGCCCGCCGTATTGAGCGCAAACAGCCCGACGAGGACCCAAGCCCCGACGCCAAGAAGGTTCGCTGACAGCGGTGCCGCGCTGATAACCGCACCGGCGGCAAGTACCAACCAAAGGGCCCCTGTAAGAACGACCGCAGTGCCGGCGCTGGCAACCCGATAGCCGGTCGGCAGCCGACCGTCATCCCGCACAGCCCGGCCCCCGTATGCGGCTGCGCCCCACGGTGCTCCAGCGGCCAGCGCGAACTGGAACAGAGCCACGACGCCGAGCAAACACGCAGCGGCGACACCAACCTCAGTCTCGCGCACGAGGTGATCGTGTCAGACCGAGTAGTTGAGGGTGGCCTCGCCCTACGCATGGGCCCGGGACTCCCTGCCCCGATCACGGATCGGTTACCGGGATGGTCAGAAGTCCAGAGTCGGCTCACGAAGCTTCGTCGGCGATGCGGCGGACGATCGTGGCGGCCGGCTCGTCGGTCAGCTGGCGCCAGCCAGTGCCGGCCCAGAGGTTAGGCACGCTGGTGTCGCCGGCCTGGATGGATTGGGCGCGAAGCGGGCGGGTGAGGTGGTGCACCTCCGGGTATGCCTGCGGGGCCTGCCCATCGTGGTCGAGTGCGAATCTGTTCGCCAACCCTCGGGCAAAGCGTCCGCTGTAGGCCCGCGTGAGGATCGTATCGGGGTAGCGCCCGTCCAGCAGCGCTTGCCGGTGTGGGGCAGTGGTCCCCGCCTCCTGTGTGCAGAGCAACGCGGTACCCAGCTGGACGGCGATGGCGCCCGCTCCCAACACTGCGGCGGCGCCATGTCCGGTCATGACTCCGCCAGCTCCGACCAGGGGCACATCGGTAGCCTCGCGGACCTGCGCGATGAGTGACAGCAGGGGGCTGTGGTTG
>PMJN01000059.1:3001-9769 GCA_003157445.1 Micrococcales bacterium | reverse complement strand
GGCCCGGCCGTCGATGTACATCTGGACCATGATGGGTGCGCTGGTATCGGGGTCGATCGCCCAGCCTGCGGCGCTGACCTTGCTGGGTCCAGTGGTGAGCGCGTCGACCGAACCGAAGGGGTTACTGCTGGGGGTGGGGTTGGCTACCGACATGATGGCCGCGGTCCCGGCACGGATCTCGGGGAGTTTGGCCTCCAGAGAGTCACCAGGACAGGTGGTCCCGCCCACATCCCGATGACCGGAGATTCGCCAGATGTTGGCGCCCCACGGCGCTTTCACCGGGCTCGCACCGGTGGCGGGTATGGCTGCTTGGGAGAACTTCCACGCGAAGATCCTCTTGAACGCATCAGTCATCGCCTGCGGAACAACTGCCGACGTGAAGGTGCCGATGCCCGCCACGCCCGTGGACACCGTGTTGTAGTTGTAGACGTGCCCGCCGATGACTGGCCTAGCCATCCCTCCGTAGCGACCCTCCCAGATGCGGCCGAAGCGGTCTACCAGGAAGTTGTACCCGATGTCGCCCCAGCCCAGGGTCTGCGCGTGGTAGGCGTAGATGCCGCGAAGGATTCCGGGCACGTCGGCTGGTGTGTAGTTGTTGGAGCTGTCGGTGTGGTGGACGAATCCCACATCGACCTTGCCGTAGGAGGGGGCCCAGCTCATCAGAGCTGGGTCGGCGCCCCACTGGGCTCGTGTGTAGATAGTGGGCATAGCGGTCGCCGCCGCAGCCGCACCGGATGCCTGCTGAAGGTTGTCGGCGCTCGAGGTGCCCGGGTCAACAGCCTGAACCGTTACCGCGCTGGGGACCGTTGTCGCGGCAGTCAGGGACCGTACCTCGTACTTGGAGGCTCCGGTGACGGCATACGGATTGGTCCCTGTGGTGGCCGACGGGGCCGAGCCTGGACCGCCATCAATTTTGCTTAATGACTGCCACAAGCTCCACGTCGCGCCGGTCAAGGTACGGATCTGGAACTGCCACTGTGCTGAGACCATACCGTTGGGCCAGGTCACGCCCACCACGGTCACCGCACCGGCAACGTCCTGGACCGGGGTCTCTGCTCCGGCTCGGGCGGTAGCCAGCGGGTCCGGCATACCAGGGGCGCCGGCCACCGACGCGGTGGCGTGCGGCTCGGCTTTCATCGCAGCAACTGAGGACTGCACGAAAGCCACCTGGCGCGTGTGGCTCTTGACCGGGTGAGTCTGAGCTGCTGAAGAAATCTGGGGTAAGCCGGTCACCATCGGCACAACCGCCAGCACACTGGCCATGGCAACAAGACCTACCCGTCTGGCCAACGATCCGGTGCTGGAGGCCCGCTGGGGTTGCGTGAAGGTGTCCACATACCCATTCATCATCTGCATCCCTAAATGCTGCTGTTTCAGGAGCTGGACTGCATGACCAACCCGTAGCGTCCGACTGCCGCACGTCTAATCCACGCTTCTTATACACGCTCGCACTGGGTCGCACAGACCGCAGTTGAATCGGGCAAAGCAGGACAAACAGCCCATATCTTCTGACCGAATGGATGACTGTACCCCCCCAACAGCCAGCGGCGATGAGCCCATTCGGAGGCAGCTGACGTCAGATGGGCACTGGGTCCCAGACATGGTGGGGCGCGCTGACACGACGCTTTTGGGCGACCCTTCGAATGGAGAACAGGTGCTCACTGATGCCGTGGGTGCCTGGCAGGAAGAGATTGAGCCGGACGAAGCCGCGGACCCACGCAAGCGGACGCAGAATTCATCAAGCGTTGCATTGGTCGCGACCTCGCAATAGCATCTGGACCATGCGAGCCATGATCGTCAAGGAGTTCCGCGAGCTGCGTCGTGACAGGCGCACCCTCGCCATGCTGATTGCGATGCCCCTTCTGCTGCTGGTGATCTTTGGCTATGCGGCTAACTTCCACGTCGACAGCGTCAAGACAGCTGTTGTGGGACCCCAGGCCACACAGGTCGCCGCGAGGTTGCCGTCGTTCTTCGACGTCACTGTGACCCATCCTTTGGATGGTCACGCCGACGCCGAGCAGCTGCTGCAGGACAGGACTGTCAACGTTGCCATCGTTACCGGCCGAGCGCCGGTGCTCGCCCTGGTCGACGGCTCGAACCTCTTCGCCTCTCAGTCGATCGTGTCTGTGCTTAACAAGGAGGGCGGCACGGTCAGTACGCAGATCCTGTACAACCCCGAGCTCAAGACCTCCTGGGTGATGGTCCCTGCCATCATCGGACTGATCCTTACGTTCATCGGCACGATCGTGACCAGCATCGGCCTGGTGCGCGAGCGCGAGACAGGGACCCTCGAGCAGCTGGCCGTGATGCCCATCAAGCCCAGCACTGTGATACTCGGGAAGATCTCGCCGTACTTCCTGGTGGCCTCGATCGACATGGGTATCATCACGGGCCTTGGGATGCTGCTCTTCGGCGTGCCCTTCAACGGCAATGCCTTCGTGTTCACGCTCGGAGCCGCGTTGTTCCTGTTTGTGGTGCTCGGGCTCGGCGTCTTCATCTCGACGGTTTCGCAGACCTCCGGCCAGGCGATCCAGACCGCCTTCATGTTCACTCTGCCGCAGATCCTGCTGTCGGGCGTGATCTTCCCGCTCGACTCCATGGCGGCGGGCGTGCGATGGATCGGCTATCTGTTGCCCCTTACGTACTTCACGATGATCTCGCAAGGCGTGATGCTGCGAGGAGCGTCACTGGCATCGCTGTGGCTGCCCTTCCTCGTGCTTACGGCCATGGCCATTGCGGTGTTCAGCAGCGCCACACTCCGGTTCCGCCGTGACCTCGCGCCGGGCCGGCGGCATCACCGCAGCACCGTTGCCCAGCCCGGCGCCGCTTCAACCGTCGCCCAGGATGGGAGCGGGTCATGACCTATGCCGTCCGCTCTGCGACCGTGCGGTTCGGTGACACCCTCGCCCTGCAGGACGTGTCCCTGCAAATCGAGCCAGGCTCTGTGGTGGCTGTCGTGGGCGGCGACGGTGCGGGCAAGACGACGCTGCTCCGCACCCTGGTTGGGGAAGTGCAGCTCGAGCGTGGCCAGGTCAACGCCCCGCTGCCGGGGGCGATCGGTTACATGCCGGCGACCGCGGGCAGCTGGGCGTCGTTGACGGTCGAGCAGAATATGGACTTCGTCGGCGGCATCTATGGCCTGTCGGGCAGTGCCCTGGCCTCCCGGCGCGATGAGCTGCTGGAACGTGCCTCGCTTGAACAGACGGCCGACCGGCTGGCCTCCCAGCTGTCGGGAGGCATGCGCCGCAAACTCGGGTTCGCCATGGCGATGCTGCACGACCCTGCCTTGCTGGTGCTGGACGAGCCCAGCACCGGCATCGACCCGGTGAGCCGGGTCGACCTGTGGCGACTAGTGTCCGAGGCCGCAGCTGCGGGCGCCGCCGTCGTCATGTCCACGACCTACCTCGATGAGGCCGAGCGGGCTGCCAGTCTGCTCGCCCTAGACGGCGGCCAGACGCTGGCCAAGGGCACGTTGGGAGACGTGCTCGGCTCGTTCGGAGGCGCGATCACGGCAACCGCAACCCCACGGCGGCGGGAGTGGGCGTGGCGGCGGGGGCGTGCCTACCACGAGTACTGGCCCACCCTGGCAGACTTGCCGCTTGACGCCTGCGCCCTTACCCCGGACCTCGAGGACGTGGTCGTCACCTTGTCAATGCTCAAGCGGCACGACAATGAGCTGGCATCGTGACCCTGCCAGGCGCATGCGAAGTCCGTCCCAGGGTGCTGCTTGCTGCGGACCGGGTCAGCCGCAAGTTCGGGGCCTTCACCGCGGTCGATGACGTCACGCTGCGCGTTGAGGCCGGGGAGGTCGTCGGTCTGCTCGGCGCCAACGGGGCGGGCAAGACGACACTGATCCGGATGCTGCTCGGACTGCTCGCGACCAGCGAGGGTGAGGTCGAGCTCTTCGGCAGCTTGCCCGACCGTAAGGGGCGTGGACGTCTCGGCTACACCCCGCAAGGCCTCGGGCTCTACCGCGACCTCACCGTGATGGAGAACCTTGCATTCAGCGCCCAAGCCTATGAGGTCGCCGTGCCAGAACTGCCAGAGGCGCTCCATCCGGTGGCCGACCGGCTCATTGCCGAGCTTCCCCTGGGTCTACAGCGACAGCTCGCCTTTCTGTGCGCCCTTGCCCACAACCCCGAAGTGCTGGTGATGGACGAGCCGACGTCCGGCGTCGACGCCCTCGCCAGGGCCGCACTGTGGGACACCATCCACGAGCAGGCCGAGAAGGGGGTCGGCGTGCTGGTGTCCACTCACAACATGGCCGAGGCCGAGCAGTGTGACCGGCTGCTGCTGATGTCCCGTGCGCGCCTCGTCGCCCAAGGCAGCGAAGCTGACATCATCGGCTCCACTACCGCTGTGGCCGTTCGCACCAACGACTGGGCGAAGGCATTCGCGGTGCTCAACGAGGCCGGCCAACCGGTGATGCTGGCCGGGCGCGACGTGCGTGTTGCCGACGCTGACCCCGAGCAGGTGCGCAGGGTCCTGTCCGACGCGCGGGTAAGAGCCGATGTCAGCGGGATTCCGGCCACGATCGAGGAGCGGATGATGGTGCTCTCCCGCGTCTCAGAGGGGCTCTGATGCCGCCTCGGGGGCGACGTCCCGTCGGCAGTTCCGATACACGGCAGGAAATCCTCACCGCGGCCGGGGAACTCTTCGCTGAGCGAGGCTTCGAACGCACCACGATGCGCGCGGTGGCCGCCAGGGCCGACGTCGACCCTGCTCTTATTCACCACTACTTCGTCAACAAAGAGGGCCTGCTCGCGGCAGCTCTGGTACTGCCTGTCGACCCGGCCGCGCTGCTGGCCGGTCTGGACAAGGATCCCGAGCACGCCGGTGAGGCGTTGGTTGGTCGGCTGCTAGGGGTGTGGGAGGGGGATCCGGATGCTAGACACCGCATGGTAGGACTCCTGCGCGTCGGACTGTCGCACGAGCGTGCCGCAGCTGGCCTACGTGACCTGCTGGGCCGCACGATCCTCATCGCCCTTTCACGTGTAGTCGCCCAGGACCACCGGTCCCTGCGCGCGGCACTTGTGGGCTCCCAGATGGGGGGGCTTCTGCTCGGTCGCTACGTACTGGGGATCCCCGGCGTGCGGGATGCGACGCCGGGACAGCTCGTTGTCGCGATCGGACCCGTGCTCCAGCACTACCTGACAGGCCCAGTCGGCGGCGCGGTGGCACCGGCCACTGCGAGCAGGTAGACCCGCGAATCACGCACAGCTTGCGCACGGGCCATGTGGCCGATTGCTACGCCGACACGGCGTACGTGCGGCAGAGAGAATCCAGCTGGCCGCCGAAGGCCTAAGGTTAATCAAGTGACCGTCCCATCCAAACCCCTCGTTATCGCCATCGACGGTCCATCCGGCTCCGGTAAGTCCAGTGTCTCCAGAGCCGTTGCGCAGCGCCTTGATCTGGCTTACCTCGACACCGGGGCCATGTATCGAGCATTGACCTGGTGGTGCGTCCAAAAAGGAATCGACCTTGAAGACCAGCCGTGCGTGACACAAGCAGCCAAAGACCTGCCGCTGGTCATGGACACCGACCCGGGCTTTCCGTCGGTGCAGGTCGGCGGGGTCCCGATCGACGAAGCCATTCGGTCCAGCGTGATCTCCGAGTCAGTCTCCAAAGTCGCAATCAATCTGGGCGTTCGTGATGAGCTGTGCCGTCGCCAGCGGGCACTAATAGCCGATTCCATCCAGGCCGCCGGGGGAGTGGTGGCCGAGGGCCGTGACGTCACCACCGTGGTCGCACCCGATGCTCCCGTCCGGATACTGCTGTCCGCCAGCCAGGAAGCCCGCCTGGGTAGGCGCGCCAAGGAGCTCCACGGCGGCGACGGCCACGCCGCGGTCAAGGCCACCCATGACCAGATCGTGCGCCGCGACAAGGATGACTCGACTGTTTCACAGTTCATGCACCCGGCTCCGGGAGTGACCTTGGTGGACACTTCAGACCTGGACTTCCAGCAATCCGTGCAAGCCGTGCTGGATGTGGTTCGCACCCAAAGGGTTCACCAACAGCAGTAAGCGAGCCTGCGCGAGCGACGGGAAGGCGCCCTCATCTGGCTCACGGACCATGGCTCACCCAAACTAAGGGATAATGGATAGTTCCCGAGCGTGGACAATCCCGCATACCCCTGAAGACTGAAGGACCTGCCGTGATCGAGCACCCCAAGACCGTGAACCGCAACGAGGTCGATGACCTGTCGGTAGAGCGTGCCTTGCGCGTGGGCCTGGACGAGTTCGAGCTTGACGACGAGGACGTGTCGCTGCTGGAACGCGAGGGCGACGAGGATATCGACGCGGAGCAGAGCGGCCCAGTGCCGGTCGTGGCGATCATCGGTCGCCCTAACGTTGGCAAGTCCACGCTCGTCAACCGGATACTGGGTCGTCGAGAAGCCGTCGTCGAAGATGTTCCAGGAGTAACCCGGGACCGTGTCGCCTACGACGCCGAGTGGACGGGCACCCGTTTTACCCTCGTAGACACCGGCGGGTGGGAGGTCGACGCCACAGGGATTCACCTTCGAGTCGCCGAACAGGCCGAAATCGCCATTGAGCTCGCTGATGCGGTGATGTTCGTCGTCGACGCTACTGTCGGTGCGACCGACACCGACGATGCCGTAGTCAAGCTGCTGCGAAAGTCGGGTAAACCGGTCATCCTGGTGGCTAACAAGGTCGACGACCAGCGCGCCGAAGCCGACGCTGCAATGTTGTGGTCCTTCGGCCTGGGCCAGCCATGGCCCGTCTCGGCCTTGCACGGTCGGGGCAGCGG
>PMJN01000059.1:0-2993 GCA_003157445.1 Micrococcales bacterium | reverse complement strand
CGTGACCCGGTCGACGAGCTGATCGAGCTCGGCGGCAAGACGTGGCGGTTCGTGGACACGGCCGGCATCCGTCGCAGGGTCCACCAGACCCGTGGCGCCGACTTCTACGCGTCGCTGCGTACCCAGACTGCGCTGGAGAAGGCCGAGGTGGCCGTCGTGCTGATCGACGCCCAGGAGGCTATTGCTGAGCAGGACATACGAGTCATTCAGCAGGTCGTCGACTCCGGACGTGCCCTGGTGGTTGCTTATAACAAATGGGACACCCTGGATGAGGAGCGCCGGTCCTACCTCGAGCACGAGATCGAGAAGGAACTGGTCCAGATCCCGTGGGCTCCCCGGGTCAACATCTCCGCGCTCACTGGTCGCCACACGGACCGTCTCGTCCCCGCCCTGGAGATCGCGCTCGAGTCATGGGACACCCGAGTCTCCACTGGTCGCCTCAACGCCTTCCTGGGCACAGTGACCGCGGCAAACCCACACCCGGTGCGCTCGGGCAAGCAGCCGCGGATCCTGTTCGCCACCCAGGCTTCCACCTGCCCGCCGCGCTTCGTGATCTTCGCCAGCGGCTTCCTGGAGGCTGGCTATCGGCGCTTCATCGAGCGCCGTCTGCGAGAGGAGTTCGGCTTCGAAGGCACTCCCATCGAGGTCTCGGTGCGGGTGCGCGAGAAGCGTCGCAAGAAGTAACTCAGGGGCGTCTGCGGCAGAAGTTCGCAGCGCTTCCAGCCCCCGTTGGAATGCCGCCGCAAGTAGGCGATTCTGAGCTCAGGGCGTTCGTACGCTAAGGTTTCGTTCGCCTCACTAAGCGTCACGTAGGCGAGAGTCCCGGGATGTAGCGCAGCTTGGTAGCGCACTTGACTGGGGGTCAAGGGGTCGCAGGTTCAAATCCTGTCATCCCGACTGGGACGAGAGCAGGGCCTGAACTGCAAATATGCAGGTCAGGCCCTGCTCCCATTGTTGCTGCGACCCGCGGGGCGTCAGTGAGCGCCGATTCAGTGGCCCCATTCTGGCCCCACCACACCGAAAACGCGGTGCCAGCCTCGATCAAGGCCTTCATATCTGGGTGGTGTTCGGGGCCTCCAGCCACCTCGTCACGGCGCGCCGCCTACGCTCCTCCTCGCTTGTGTGCACGTATTCGAACGTGAAGTTAGCACCTGCCGTCTCCACGATCACCCGGATGGCGTAGCGCTCGTCAGCGGACCAGCAGCCGAAGTCGAGGACGACGCTGGATCCGCTAACGAGGACTTCGTGGGCCACCCAAATCATCCGGCCCTCAAGGATGTCGCGGCGACCACCAGCGTCGCTCTGACCGAAGAGCGGTGCCATCCACTCGTCCGGTGTCAGGCGCAGGACCCGGTGGGTCGAGGCCAGCTCCTTCGCGCGAGTGGTCTTACCCACGCCGGGCAACCCGACGGTGAGGAACAGGGTCGGGCGTGGGTCCACATCGGCAACCATGCAGAGTCAAGCCGAGGTTCAGCAAGCGAATTGCATGGTGTCTTCGTCCGGCCATCCGCGCGAAAGGACACTGCCCGGACGGCGGCATGAGATGAGGACGTTCTATGCCGGAACGATCGCGAATGGGCCCCCGCCCGCTCAGCTGTGGGTGCCGCTGCCGACGATAACCGGGCCGAGTCCTGTCGGCTCAATCTGGAGCGCCTTCACCGTCCCTGGCGTCCCAAGTCCGATCACTTCGGGCTGGAGGAGGACGGCCGGATCGATTCGATACCGGCTGCCTTGGCTGCGGCGACCAGTCGAAGGTCGTAGGCGACGAAGGCCGTGAGGTCGGCCTGGATCGAGAGCGCGCCCGCCAGGTGGATCGCGTCCAAGGTGCGCAATAGTGGTTCGCCGACGTCTGCGGCCTCGTTGAGGAGCCCGCTGCTTAACGGAATCAGATCCAACTGGGACATCAGCACTCTTGCTGCGGGTACCACGTCCGCATCTAGACGTCGCGCGGCACGGACTACCTCCACCTTCGCGAGTTCGCTGGTCACCATGGGCGTACCCGTCTGTTCGGAAATCCACAGCGCCAGCGCGGCGCTCTCACTTTCCTCGAACAGCAGCTTGAGCAACGCGGACGAATCCAGATAGATCATCGGTCCTCGCGTAGCTCGTCGAGTACCGCCCCGCTCGCCCTGCCTGCCTTGACCCTTCGTGGAAGTCGCAAGATTCCTGAGGACGGAATCAGATGACCGTCCGCAATCAAGCGCTCACGCGCGCCTCGTGCCGGATCCGGCGGCACGAGTAAGGCAACCAGCTGTCCCCGTTGGGTGACCTCGACCGTGTCGCCAGACTTGACCCGGTCCAGGTAACGACTTGCGTGCTGGCGTAGCTCTCGAACTCCAATGCGCTCCATCTCGCCAATGTAGCATCTCAAGTGCTACATTGGCTTTCTGGTCACCACGTCACTTGCACGTGGTGCAAAGGCACGTATCTGCCTACCTGCGCGATCTTCCGCACGCGAGACAAGTCATGAGGGCGACCCCGACCCACACCGGCCGAGACGACCTCCCCGTTGGATGCCGCGATAACGAAGCACCGTCGAGAGGTCATGCCAATTGTGTAGCCACGGCGCAGATCTCGCCGACGTTCGTGAGCGGTCACCAGTGTGCAAAATCGTTGGTAGCGCTCAGGATTCGGTCATTGGCGAACGGTGGTGAACATGCGGCCCAGGACTGGGGGTCAAGGGGTCGCAGGTTCAAATCCTGTCATCCCGACGGGAAGCAGTAGCAGGCCAGAGGCCGCTTCGGAGAAAGCCGAGGCGGCCTCTTCCGTGTCTTGAGCCCGATGTGTGTGCACGGTGTGGGTGGTGGCCTCTGGCCAGTGGGTGGGCGCGCTCTGCCAACGTCCATCTGACCTATTCGGCGTACCCGTCAAGCAGTTCGAGTGAGCCCATCTCTTCCAGCTCACCCTTTGAGTACTCCTGAGAGAACTCGAGTCGCGCATTGCTGGTCGTGACGGCGGTGATCGCCCGTGCTTCTGTCTCCTGGATGACTGCG
>PMJN01000099.1 GCA_003157445.1 Micrococcales bacterium | reverse complement strand
GGGGGAACCGGACCAGGGCCACCACCGGGCGCAGGCCGGACCAAAGTCTGCCGAATCACGTTACCCAGACAAGAGGAGGAGACAGACAATGAAGGCACACCAGGGAGATCGCATCATCCTCGCGGCACGTCACACCGACGAGCCAACCAGGGACGGAGAGGTGCTCGAGGTCAGGGGTGCGAACGGCGAGCCGCCGTACCTCGTGCGGTGGGCCGACGGCCACACGGGGCTCATGTACCCCGGAGCGGGCTCCGTACTGCGAGTCGAGGCGGAGCACGCAACAGGCGTGGGTGCCCAAACCCCTATGGCCAGCGCCGGCGGACCAAACGGGGTGGTCGAGCCCACGCTCGCACATGTTCGTGAATGGCAGGTTCGGGTTTCGATCTTCGAGTCCGGGGACGATACGAGCGCCAACGTCGTCCTGATGACTGAGGCGCCAGGTCACCTAAGCGCTAGAGGACAGAGTCATCGCAACACCGGTGACGCGTCCGTGCCAGAGATTGGGGATGAGGTCGCGGTCGCCCGGGCCCTGCGACACCTGGCCGACCAGCTTCTCGATACCGCAGCCCAGGATGTGCAGGCTCTGACCGGGGAGCATGCCCACCTTCGGCCCAGCTAAAGGCAGCGACCTCGAACCGGATTACGCTGGGGCTCTCAGAATTGTGAGAAGGAGAGTCCCGATCGTGCGCAAGACACTTGCTCGTGTGGTGCTGCGGCTGACCCGTTGGCACACAGTTGGTGAGGTCCCCAGCTCTGGCATCCTGCTGGGCGCCCCGCACACGTCCAACTGGGACTGGGTCGCCATGCTGCTTTTGATGTGGAGCGGCGGGGTTCCCCCGCGGGTCCTGATCAAGGCGGAGATCATGCGTACGCCGCTGGGCCCGCTGTTGCGTGTCAACGGAGGCATTTCTTTGGATCGCCGGAATCCCGGGACCGTCGTGAGGGAACTGCTTGCGGAAGCCAAAAAGGGCGAGCCGTTCTTGTTGATCATCGCGGCCGAGGGCACCCGCAAGAAGCGTGCCTACTGGAAGTCTGGCTTTTACAGGATCGCCCAGCAGACCGGCCTGCCCATAAGCATGGGCTTCATCGATGGCCCCACCCGCACTTTGGGATTCGGCCCGTCGTTCAGGCCGAGCGGCGATGTCGTGGCTGACATGAACATGGTCCGCGCCTTCTACGCGGACAAGCATGGAGTGCATCCCAACCTGCGGACCGAGCCTCGCCTCCGCGAGGAGGACGGTGCCACGCGGCGACCAGGCTGACAGCGACAGGTCGCGTACGGCATACCGTGGGACCCCTGATGACCCTCACTGAGCTCCTGCCACCCACTCCTCAAGCCCGCGATGCCGACAGCCTCTTTGACGCGTTCTCGAACTGGGTGGGACAACAGGGGATCACCCTGTATCCGGCGCAGGAAGAAGCCGTCATCGAGATCATGACAGGGTCCAATGTGATTCTGTCGACGCCCACCGGTTCGGGCAAGACCCTGGTGGCCACAGGTGCACATTTCGCCGCGCTGGCCCAGGGGAAGCGGACATACTACACGGCTCCGATCAAGGCGCTTGTGTCCGAGAAGTTTTTTGCCCTGTGCGACATCTTCGGTGCCGCCAACGTCGGGATGTTGACCGGCGACGCCTCGGTCAATGGCAAGGCGCCGATCATCTGCTGCACCGCCGAGGTGCTGGCTAACATCGCGCTACGTCAGGGCACGGGCGCCGACATCGGCCAGGTCGTCATGGATGAGTTCCATTTCTACGCCGAGCCTGAGCGCGGCTGGGCGTGGCAGGTGCCGATTCTGGAGCTGCCACAGGCCCAGTTCATCCTGATGTCAGCGACCTTGGGCGACGTTGCGCGCTTTCAGTCCGACCTGACCCGAAGGACCGGGCGCACCACGGCGGTGGTGACTTCCGCCGACCGGCCGGTGCCGCTGAGCTACTCCTACGCAATGACCCCACTGCACGAGACTCTTGAGGAGCTGTTGGCCACCCATCAGGCCCCGATCTACGTTGTGCACTTCACCCAGGCGTCGGCCCTGGAACGCGCTCAGGCGCTCATGTCGATCAACGTGTGTACGCGCCAGGAGAAAGACGCGATAGCCGCCCTGATCGGCGGGTTCAGGTTCTCCTCGGGTTTTGGCAAGACCCTTTCCAGGCTCGTCCGTCACGGAATCGGAGTCCACCACGCCGGGATGCTGCCCAAATACCGTCGCCTTGTCGAACAACTGGCACAAGCAGGCCTGCTGAAGGTGATAGCCGGCACTGACACCCTCGGCGTCGGTATCAACGTGCCGATCCGGACGGTGGTCATGACCGGGTTGTCCAAGTACGACGGCTCGCGCCAACGTCTGTTGAAGGCCAGGGAGTTCCACCAGATCGCCGGTCGAGCCGGCCGGGCCGGCTATGACACGTCTGGGTCGGTGGTGGTGCAGGCCCCGGACCACGATGTCGAGAACGCCAAGGCAGTTGCCAAGGCTGGCGACGACCCCAAGAAGCTACGCAAGATCCAGCGCAAGAAACCGCCGGAGGGGTTTGTCACCTGGAACAAGGCGACCTTCGAGCGGCTGGTCGACGCTGAACCTGAGCCGTTGGTCTCGCGGATGCGAGTCAGCCACTCCATGTTGCTCAACGTCATTGAGCGAGAGGGTGATCCGTTCGAGTCGATGCGTAAGCTCCTGCGCGACAACCATGAGCAGCCGCGCAACCAGGCCAGGCTGTCCCGGCGGGCCATCCAGATCTATCGAACCCTGCTGAGCGCCGGAGTGGTCGAGCGGCTCGAGCCGCCAGACGAGACTGGTCGGACCATGCGGGTGACCGAGGACCTGCAGTTCGGCTTTGCTCTCAACCAGCCGCTCTCGACCTTCGCCCTGGCGACCTTTGACGTTCTGGATCGCGAGTCGCCGACATATGCCCTCGATGTGGTCTCCATCCTGGAAGCCACCCTCGAGGATCCGCGGCCGATTCTGTCCGCGCAGCGGCATAAGGCCCGAGGCGAGGCGGTCGCCCAGATGAAGGCCGAGGGCATCGAGTACGACGAGCGCATGGAGCTGCTCGAGGATGTCACCTGGCCCAAGCCCCTTCTCGACCTGCTCGAAGCCACCTACGAGCTATATCGCCAGGGACATCCATGGATCGCCGAGACTGAGCTATCACCTAAGTCCGTGCTCCGGGACATGTTTGAGCGTGCGATGACCTTCGGGGAGTTCGTTGCGTTCTACGGGCTGACACGTTCGGAGGGGATGGTGCTGCGCTACCTTTCTGACGCCTACAAGGCGCTGCGACAGACCGTCCCTGATAACGCCAAGACCGAGGAGCTCATCGACCTGATCGAGTGGATCGGCGAGGTTGTGCGCCAGACCGACTCCAGCCTGCTCGATGAGTGGGAGCAGCTGAGCGACCCCAGCGATGGCGAGGTACAGATGACTGCCGGCTCGCTGGCGGTTCAGCCCAAGGCGATCACCGCCAATGAGCGCGCCTTCCGGGTGCTGGTCCGCAACGCGATGTTCCGGCGGGTGGAGCTGGCGGCACTGCGGCGGTGGATCGATCTCGCTGAGCTGGACCCGGACTTCGGCCAGGATCGGTGGGAGGACGGCATCCACGCCTACTTTGCCGATCACGACTGGATCGGCACCGGACCGGACGCCCGCGGCCCGCAGATGCTGCAGATCGCCAAGGAGTCGGGACGTTGGGTTGTTCGCCAGGTTATCGATGATCCCGAGGGCGACCACGACTGGGCTATCACCGCAGCCGTCGACCTGCATGCCTCCGACGAAGCTGGCGAAGCCGTCCTTTCGGTCACCGGCTTTGAGTCTCTCTGAGATGCCAAGGGATGGCAGATCGTGAGAAAATCATGAGATGGCCGAGAGCAATCAGGGCCGGGTGAACCCCCGGCGACCCGCCTTCTTCACCCCGGTGTCGATGGACTCTCGGGGTGGGCTGCAGTCCCTTGACCCCGCTCAAGTCACTGAGGTCGCCCACGAGACTGCCGCCGTGATCGTCAGGACCGGCAGGGCGGCCCACGATCCCGCGTTGACCTCCAGGCTTGTTGCGCTCGTAGAGGACCTCGGCTTGTCCACTATTGCCGAATTGTGGGCCGACAGACCCGCGCGCACCCTGCCGGGAGCCCTGTGGCGGCTTTACGCACTGCGGGAGTGGGTGTACAACGACCCCGCGGGCGCGAGTGCGGACTATACGGCCGGTATACGGTTCGCCGACGTCCCGCACGTGGTGGTCGGTGTTGCCGAGCCCTTCGGGCCCGTTGAGCTCATGGACCTGACGGACTCCATCCTGACGGGCGTTTATGGGGCCGACCTGGCGATTGCGCTGGAGAGGGCTTCGGGGTTCTGCCGCGTTGTCGCGGCCGGACGTGTCCAGCGTGCCAACGACTCTGATGCCAACGGCTCCGGCATCCAGGACCCGCTGTGGGGCTCGGCCCAGACCCGACGCGCTGCCTCGCTGCTGACGACCGCCGATGACCTCGAGGCGTGCGCCCGGCTGTGGCGCAAGGATGATCTCCTCTGAGCGCTCTGCGATGGCCGATCTTTACCCACTCTGTAACCGAAGTTCACCGGCCGATCATCGCAGCAGGACGCCGTGACGGGATACAGTTTCCTACGTCGGGCCGCGGTAGCCCCGGGTCCCAAATCAAGCCGCTCCGAGCGGCCACGTGCCGAGAGGCGCTCCCGGCCCGACGTTAAAATTTGGAGGGCTGGCATCGTTGAACAGGTAGATTGTGAGCATGGCTGGTGCCGGAACCCAAGATGACCGCCCTGATGACGGGCTCACAGACGATGACCTGGAGTCCGAGATCGAGTTGGTCAGTCGGCTCGTGGTGGCTGCGACATCCAGCGAGCGGCCGCTGCGCCAGGACGAGGTAGACCACCTTCTGGGCGTTGAACGCAAGAACGATGGGGCAGCCGGGTCGTATAGGTAGGACAAGTACGTTGCAGGTCTGCTCCAGCCTAACCAGCCGGCGGGTCCCCCGAACAGGGTGGGTCAGCCGAAGCGGCCGGAGATGTAGTCCTCTGTGGTGCGTTCGGACGGGTTGCTGAACATCTTCTGGGTGTCATCCATCTCGATCAACCGCCCGGGCTTGCCTGTCGCCGACAGGTTGAAGAACGCTGTCCGATCGGAGACCCGCGCCGCCTGCTGCATGTTGTGNNGGTGACGATGACGATCGTGTACGTGCTCTTCAACTCGCCGATAAGGTCCTCAATGGCCAGCGTCGAGATCGGGTCCAGTGCCGAGCAGGGCTCGTCCATCAGCAGCACCTGAGGCTCAACGGCGACGGCCCGGGCGATGCAGAGGCGCTGCTGCTGACCGCCGGATAGGCCGGCACCGGGCTTCTTGAGCCGGTCTTTGACCTCGTGCCACAGGTTCGCCTTACGCAGCGAGGCCTCAACCCTTTCGGCGAGTATCTTCTTGTCCCTCAGCCCGTTGAGCCGCAAGCCTGCCGCGACGTTGTCCCCGATGGTCATCGTGGGGAACGGGTTCGGTCGCTGGAAGACCATGCCCACGGTGCGTCGAACCGCTACAGGGTCCACGCTCGCGTCGTAGATATCGGAGTCGTCGAGCTGAATCGAGCCTTTGACCCGTGCACCAGGAATGACCTCGTGCATTCGGTTGAACGTACGCAGCAACGTCGACTTGCCACAACCGGATGGGCCGATGAAGGCCGTTACGGAGCGCGGCTCGACCGTCATCGTGACATCTTCTACGGCCTTGAAGGCACCATAGAAGATGTTGAGGTCCTTGACGTCGATTCGCTTTGCCATGAGGTGTCGTCCTTCGTTTCTGCGGCAGGAAGCTGGGTATACCGGTGGCCGGTCAGGTCTTGGGCGCGCCGAGGCGGGACACGAGGCGCCCTGCGATGTTCAGCAGCAATATAATCAGGATAAGGGTCATTGCCGCCCCCCAGACGCGGTCCACGGCTGGTTGGAGCACTTCGGTGCGGTCCTGGTTGATCATCGTTGGCAGGGTCGGCACGAGCCCGCCAAAGATGTCAGTGGCGATGTCCTTGGTGTAGGGCCCCAGGATCAGTAGCGGCGCCGTCTCTCCCATGATCCGGGCCAGGCCGAGCAGGATCCCTGTGATGATGCCCGAGAAGGCAGTGGGGACCACGACCCGAGCAATCGTCTTCCACTTCGGCACCCCGAGCGCGTAGGAAGCTTCGCGCAGATCATTGTGCACGAGCTTGAGCATCTCCTCGGTGGAGCGCACGATGACTGGGATCATCAGCAGCACCAGGGCCAGGCACACGGCGAACCCGACTCGTTGGAACCCGAACGTCGTGACCCAGACGGCATAGATGAACAGCGCAGCGACGATGGACGGGATCCCGGTGAGGATGTCGACCATGAAGCTGACAATGTTGGCGAGCCGTCCCCGGCCGTACTCCACCAGATAGATGGCTGTCATCACCCCGATCGGCACCGCCATCACCGCAGTGGCCAAAGCCTCGATCAAGGTCCCCTCGATGGCGTGTGCCGCGCCGCCGCCGACCATCCGGTCGGTGATGCCTCGCTGGGAGTTGGTCCACCAGGTGCTGTTGAGCAGCAGGGCGCCGCCCTTGGTGACCACGCTCCACAGGATCCAGACCAGGGGAACCAAGGCGATCAAGAACGCCAACCACATCACCACGCGGGCCACAAGGTTGCGCAGGGCCCGTGAACGTGACCTGTGGCTGAAGCCGGCGTTGGACGCCGGGGGCCTGAGCGCCGCCAGGTTCGAGTCTGATGTCACGTCCGCCGCGGTCATTCGACGAATGCCTTCCTGCGATTGATCACGGCGCGCGCGACCGCGTTGACTATGAACGTGAGCCCGAACAGCACCAGCCCGGCAGCCATGAAGGCACCGGCCTTCTGTGGCGAGTCGAACTCGGCGGCGTTGTTGGCGATCTTGGAGGCGAAGGTCTCGCCACCGTTGAACATCGACCAGGACCAAGGTGCACTGCCGGCCAGTGCCGACAGGATGACTGTGACAGCGACGGTCTCACCCAGGGCCCTGCCCAGGCCGAGCATCGAGGCACTGATGACCCCCGGCTTGCCGAAGGGCAGGACTGCGGTGCGGATCATCTCCCAGCGGGTCGCCCCCAGAGCCAGGGCTGCCTCCATATTTGTTGTAGGGGTCTGGGCGAAGACCTCCCGGGACAGGGCTGTGACGATGGGCAACACCATGATTGCAAGCACGACAGCTACGGTGAGGATCGTGCTGGCCGCGGCCACACCGGCGTCCTGGAACAAGGGGAGCCGTCCGAAGATCTTGATCAGGAACCCCTGTATCCCGTCCATGTGGGTGCCGAGGACCTGAAGTCCCCACAGGCCGTACACGATCGAGGGCACCGCAGCGAGCAGGTCGACCAGGCTGGCTGCGGGGCCCCTGAGCCACCGTGGCGCGTACTGCGTGATGAACAGGGCGACGCCGATGCCCAGCGGAACGGCGACCACCATGGCCAGTGCCGAGGAGAGCACCGTGACCCACAGCAGGTTGGCGATGCCGAACTGCAGCGGGGTTGCGTCGACGTTCCACTGGGTGGACGTCAGAAAGTTGACCTTGTCCTTGGCCAGTGCGGGTATGGCCTGAGAAAGCAGGAAGACACCGACCAAGGTCACTATGGCGATGACCAAGATACCGGCGCCCCGTGCCGTGCCGCTGAAGATGCGGTCGCCCAGGCGGCCCGTGGAGGCACGGTTCCCCTGTGGGGGACCGTGCCTCTCGGGGCCGCTCAGCTCGTCTACGGCAGAGACGCCGGTGATATTTGGCATGTCAGCCGCAATCGTAATCAGTCAGTGTCGCGGGATCAGGACAGGGCGGCGATCGCGGTGTTGACCTGACCTTGGATGTTGGCAGGAAGCGGTGCGTAGCCGATGGTCACGAGCTTTGCCTGCTCACCGCTTGAGGCGAAGGACTTCAGGAATGACTGCAGCAGCTTGGCCTTGGCCGCGTCCTTACCCTTGGAGCAGGCGATCTCGTAGGTCACCAGCAGGATCGGGTAGGCCCCGGGCGCCTTGGTGGTGTAGTCCAGCTTCAGAATGATGTTGTTGCCAGTGCCGGCCTGCTTGGCGAGGCTGAGTGCCTGGCTGACTGCAGGGGCGGTGAGCTCGACGGGGCCGCCGCCGTTGTCGATCTGGGCCATGGCGAGCTGGTCGTCCTTGGCGTAGGACCACTCGGTGTAGGTGATGCCTCCGTCGGTGGCCTTGACGGCGTTGGAGACACCGGAGCTGGCCTGCTTGCCCTCGCCCTTGCCGGTCCACGTCTTGCCAGAAGCTGCGGTCCAGGCGGTGGGGGCGGCGGCGGCCAGGTACTTGGTGAAGTTCTCCGTGGTGCCGGACGAGTCCGAGCGGAAGAAGACCTTGATGGCCGTCGCCGGCAGGGTGACGCCCGGGTTGATGGCCGCGATCGCGGGGTCGTTCCAGGTGGTGATGACACCGTTGAAGATCTTGGCAGATACCGCAGGGGTCAGGATCAGCTTGCTGACACCCTTGACGTTATACACAACGGCGATGGGGCCGGTCACCATGGGAATGTCCCAGGCGGGGGAACCACATGCTTTGTCTGCGGCGGCCTGTTCGGTGACGGTCGCGCCTGCGACCGGAACGCTCTTCAGCGCGGAGTCGGACCCGCCGAAGGCGACCTGGCCGGCCGTGAACTGCTTGACGCCGGCGCCCGAACCGGTGCCGTTGTAGTTGACGGTCGCGCCGGGGCACGTCGTCTGGTAATCGGTGATGGCCTGATCGATGGCGTTCTTCTGGGCTGTTGAGCCCTCGCCGCTCAGCGTGCCGGTAGCGCAGCCGGTGCTGCTGGCGCTTGTGCTTGATGAGCCGCTTGAGGTGGCCGTCGTGTTGTTGTTGGAACCACAGCCAGCAAGAGCGAGCGTGCCGACCAGGGCCACGCCCGTGACATTGGCGATACGCCGACGAGACTGGATTTTCACGATTTGGAGCCTCTCCACAGCAGGGAAAAAAACGGCGTGCGTCGGTGCCCGCCAAAGATGAGGATATTGAGGCCGGATGACGTGATGCGGGGCGCAAGATGAACAGGAGATGAACGGCAGGAGTCTTTCGGATGGCCGCAAGCAGGCTCAGTCATGAGGAAGAAATGAACGACACCTCACGGGGAGGTCAAGACCGGGCAACGATGCGATATTCAAAATAACGGTGCTGACGGATCACGGTGCTGCGTAACGCTCTACGTCGACGACGCGGGCCTGATCCCCGGTCCCGACCAGGTGGACCACCACGGCCTCACCCTTACCCATGCCGGTGTGTGCGGCCTGAGAGAGGGCGACCACAGCTTGCGACTCGTTGGAGTCGGTAATCGCGCTTAGCTGCTCGAGCAGCACCGGCAGGACCGGCCCGTGGCTGCACACGACCGCTGCGTGGCCGCGTTCGAGCAATCGGGTCAGGTGGTAAGGGGCACGGTCCGGCTGTTCGGCGAAACCCTCCTCGGACAGCCCCGACTTGAGCCGGGCCCGTTTTCCGGCCGCGACGGCGTACGGCAGGACGGTATCCAGGCAACGCACAGAAGGGGAGGTGACCACCCGGCTGACACCGTATGCGGCCAGTATCGGGATCAGTGCCTTGGCGCGCTCCCGGCCGCGGGGGTTCAGTGGTCGCAGCGGGTCCGACGCAGCCCAACCAGGTCGGGACCGTGCCCTGGCGTGCCGGATCATGAGCAACGGCCAGGTGGTCAGGGTCCCGGCGCGGTCTGCCCGCTCGAGGGCACGGAGTTGATCGTGGTCGCGGGCGTAGCTGAGTCGGGTCATGGCAGTGGGCACCTCGAGCCAGGCGACCTCGTCGATCTCATTGACCAGCGCGCCGTCACCACCCACGACCTCGGCAGCCCAATATCGACATTCTTTGGTCGTCGGTTGACCGCCCTGGTCTGGGACGGTGTACTCCGAGGTGGGCAGGGTGCGACCCAGACGTACGTGAAACCCGGTCTCCTCGAAGACCTCGCGCACGGCGGCCACTGGCCATTCTTCGGCTGGGTCAAGCTTGCCCTTGGCCCAGGACCAGTCCCCGTAACGGGGTCGGTGGACCAAGGCGACCTGCAACGCACCGCGACGGCGACGCCACGGTAAGGCTCCGGCGGCAGCGATCACGGGGTCATCAGTGGCCCGCGGCGATCACCGTGGGACGGGCCTTGAGGCGCCGTCTGATGTTGTTCTCGATCATCGTGCTCTGCAGTTCGAGCAGTTTCTTGCCCTCCGCGTCGTGGCAATGGCGAGTCCAGGTGCCGTCGCCGCTGAGGTGCCAGCTGCTCACGTCGTCACTCATGCCCAAGCTCATAAGGTGCTTCATGTCCGAGATATGCCTCGGGTCGATGAGCTGGACCAGTGCCTCCACCCTGCGATCGAGGTTGCGGTGCATCATGTCGGCACTGCCGATGTACACGGTCGGTTTGCCGTCGCCGCCGAAGATGAAGAGCCGCGAGTGTTCTAGGAACCTGCCTAGGATCGAACGCACCCGGATGTTCTGCGACAGGCCCTCGACACCCGGACGCAGGGCGCAGATGCCGCGGACCCAGAGGTCGACCCTTACCCCCGCGCGCGATGCCCGGTACAGCGCATCAATGACCTGATCGTCCACGATCGAGTTCAGCTTGAAGCCGATGTAGCCGTCGCGCCCTTCGCGCACGCTCTCGATCTCTTGCTCGATGTGCTCGATCAGGCCCCAGCGGACCGAGCGTGGCGCCACCAGGAGACGCTTGAACCTGCTGCGAGGCGCCCAGCCGGACAGCTGGTTGAACAGCTTGGTCAGGTCCTCGCCGACATGGGGGTCACAGGTGAGCAGCCCGAGGTCTTCATATAGGCGCGCGGTTTTGGGGTTGTAGTTGCCGGTTCCGATGTGGCAATAGCGGCGCAGCCCCTCAGCCTCC
>PMJN01000214.1 GCA_003157445.1 Micrococcales bacterium | reverse complement strand
TGGTGGCCCTGGTCCGGTTCCCCCCGGTTGGATACTGTGATCGGGTTCCAGCACAGCACCACTGCTGAGCTCCCGATCAGGGCCGAACGTCCTGCCTTCGCAAAGGCCGACAGCGATCCCGGGCCGGTATCCGCTCTACCGCCTCGACTGGGAGTCCAGGCGAGAATCCCTTGTCAGGAGTGTTGGTTTCTGGGAACTTTGAAATGTCTGTGAGGAGTTTAAGGGGATCTGTATGTCTTCGAAGGCGACAAGGTTCGAGAGCCTGCTGGAGGCAGTGCCTGACGCCCTGGTGGGGATGGACCAGGAGGGCGTAATCCGGTTTGTCAATCGCCAGAGCGAATCTCTGTTCGGCTACGACCGCGACGAACTCATCGGCCAGCCGGTCGAGACGCTAGTACCTGAGTCTCTCTGGCAGATCTACGCCGAACACCGAGACCAGTACTTCGCAGACCCCAGGACTCGCTCCAGTGGACTCGATCTGGAGCTGAGCGGACGTCGTCGGGATGGGACCGAGTTCCCGATCAATATCAGTTTGTCTCACATCGACACCGGTGACGTCTTGCTGGTGATCACGGCGGTGCAGGACGTGACCCAGCAGCGGCGCGCGATCCAGAACGCCCAGCTCACCGCCGCCATCGTTGAATACTCCGACGATGCCATCATTGCCACCACGCTCGAGGGCATCATCACCAGCTGGAACCCTGCGGCCGAAAGAATGTACGGCTACTCGAAAAAGGAGATCATCAGCAGGTCCGTCAGCCTCCTGATTCCCAAGGATCGAGCCGGCGACAAAGATGCCCTGCTGGCAAACGTCCGAGTTGGCCAGGCCGTTGATCACTTTGAGAGCCTGCGTGTCAGAAAGGACCAAACGGTAGTTCCAGTCTCAATCACCATCGCCCCGATCCGAGACGAGGATGGCGCGGTCGTCGGCGCCTCAGGAGTACACCGGGACGTCAGCGAGCAGAGGCAGGCCTTGGAAATCGCCCAACAGATGGCGGCCATTGTTCACAGCTCCGACGATGCGATCATCGGCAGGAATCTCGACGGCTTGATCACGAGCTGGAACCCAGCCGCAGCCAAGATGTTCGGCTACAGCAGCCAGGAGATCATCGGCAGGTCCGTCGACCTCCTGATTCCCGAAGACCGCCCCGGCGAGATCAGCTCCGTCGTGGCCAAGATCAGCACCGGACTACCCGCCGAGCACCTTGAGACGGTCCGCGTCCGCAAGGACGGAAGCGTGTTCCCGGTCTCGCTCACCGTCTCACCGATCCTTGACGCGGACGGCGCGGTTGCCGGCGCGTCCGTGATCTGTCGCGATCAGAGCGTTCAGAGGCAGTTATTCGAGGCTGCTCAGCTCATGGCGGCGATCGTCGAGAGCTCTGAAGATGCCATTTTCGGCAGGAATCTCGAGGGCACCATCACGAGCTGGAATCCGGCCGCCGAAAGGCTGTTCGGATACTCCAGCGAGGAGATCGTCGGCAAACCGGTCGAGGTCCTGGTTCCCCCAGATCGAGCAGGCGAGTACAGCGCCCTCCTGGCCAAGATCAGCGCTGGCCACCCTGTCGAGCACCTCGAGACCGACCGCGTCCGAAAGGATGGAACGCTGGTCCCGGTCTGGATCACGACCTCGCCCATCCGCGACCAGAGCGACGCGGTGGTCGGCGCTTCGATGATCTGCCGCGACGTGACCGAGCTGAAAGAGGCGACCGAGGCCTCCCGGCGTATGGCGGCGATCGTCGAGTACTCCGACGATGCCATCATCGGCAGCACGCTCGAGGGCATCATCACCAGCTGGAACCCAGCCGCCCAACGGATGTACGGCTATTCCGGCGAGAAGGTCGTCCGCAGGTCCGTCGAGGTCCTGAGCCCAGGGGATCGAACCGGCGAGATCAGAGCCGTCCTGGCCAAGATCAGCGCAGGCAGGACTGTCGAAAACTTTGAGACCATCCATACCCGAATGGACAAAAGCACGTTTCCGGTCAAGCTCACTGTCGCACCGGTTCACGACACGAAGGGCGCGGTCATTGGCGCATCCGCGATCGCCCGCGACGTGACAGAGCAGAGAAAGGCGTTGGCGGCCGCCCAGCAGATGGCAGCCATCATCGAGAGTTCGGATGATGCGATCATCGGCAGGGATCTCGCTGGCATCGTCACGAGCTGGAACCCTGCTGCGGTCAGGATGTTCGGCTACTCCAGCCGGGAGATCGTCGGCAAGCCCATCGACCTGCTCACTCCCGAAGATCGAACAGGGGAAGCGCAGGCCGTCCTGGCCAGGATTAGTGCCGGTCAGCCCGTCGTGCACCTTGAGACCAATCGCGTCCAAAAGGGCGGAACAGTGGTCCCGGTCTCGCTCACCATCTCCCCGATCCGCGATCACGCAGGCACCGTCGTCGGCGCCTCCGTGATCGCCCGTGACATGAGCCAACCGAAGTAGTTACTTGCGATCTCTCCATCGCCAGGCGCTCCGCGGTTGACTGAGTGGGTGGACAGCGATGCGGTAGTGGCGGGGGCGGCCGGCCCGCCACAGGTACGTGCCAGCGCATTCGACCGACAGGCTGCATTTGCGGCACTGCTAGAACATCGACAGGCCGACGGCACGATCGACACACATGCCTACAAGAAGTGGCAAGGCCCGCACTGGACGCTGCACAGCCTGGCCCAGCTCGGGCACCCGTCGGGGGACGAGTCACTAAGACCAATGCTCGAGCAGGTGTACAAGTGGCTCTTCTCCCCACAGCACCTTCGCCCACCGAGCACGGCAACTCTGCCCGGACAGACAGACCGCATCCGGCGATGTGCGTCCCAAGAGGGCGTCGCAATCTGGTACGCGGTGAGCCTTGGGCTCGCTGACGACCGGACGGACGAACTGGTATCCCGGCTGGCGAGCTGGCAGTGGCCTGACGGCGGATGGAACTGCGACAAACGACCACAAGCCCGGACATCGTCGTTCCAGGAGACCCTCCTTCCACTGAGAGGGCTTGCGCGCTACGCGACCGCAGGCCGCGACCTCAGCGGCCAGGCCCAGATCAGCCGGGATCGCGCCGCCGAGCTCCTGTTGTCCCGCCGACTGCTGTGGCGGCGCCACGATGGCGCACCGATCCTTCCCGACTGGGGTGGCAACCCTCTGCTCATCCAGTACCCGGTGCGCTTCTATGACCTGTTGTTGGCACTGCTGGTAATGACGGAGGTCGGCAAGGTTAGGGACCCCCGCTGCTCGGACGCGCTCAACCTTCTTGAGCACAAACGCCTCGCTGACGCAGGGTTCCCCGTCGAGCTCCGCACCGCGGTGACATCTTCCCGGATGATCAGCCGTGGGACCTTCGCCAACTGGGGGCCAGCGGGCCGTCGCCACTCCAACCCCCTGGTAACGGCTGAGGCTGAGTTCGTACTTCAGTGCGCGGCCCGGCACTGAGTGGGATTAGGCCCGCCAGGTGACCCTTTAGGCTACGCGCAGAGGTGATCTCGGCGCTGCGCTTGTCCCAGCGGGCAGCTGGGCCGCAGGGCCAGGCCGGGACCCAGACCTCTAGTGTGGAGGGACCATGAGTGCATCTCGCCAGGAGGATCCATGCGCATTTCCGTCATTGGCTGCGGCTACCTGGGCGCGGTTCACGCCGCCGCGATGACCAAGCTGGGCCACGACGTCGTTGGCGTGGACGTCGATGCAGCCAAGGTCGCTGCGCTGAGCGCTGGGCGCGCGCCGTTCTACGAGCCAGGACTCACGGAGTTGCTCACCGAGACCTTGGCGTCGGGGCAGCTACGCTTCACGACCGACATCGCAGAGATCAAGGGTGCCCGGGTGCACTTCGTGTGCGTGGGCACCCCGCAAAAGCGCGGGGAGTTCGCCGCCGATCTGACCTATGTCGATGCTGCCTTCGCCGGAGCGCTGCCGCACCTTTCCGATGGCGACGTGTTGGTCGGCAAGTCGACGGTCCCGGTCGGTACGGCCGAGCGCCTGGCAGTTAATCTCCAAGGCTCAGGGGCGACCCTGGCGTGGAACCCAGAGTTCTTGCGCGAGGGACTCGCGGTCCAAGACACGTTGCACCCCAACCGCCTGGTCTACGGCGTCCCCTCCGGGGTGCCTGGAGCGAGGGCGAAGGTCGTGCTTAACGAGGTGTTTGCGGCCCCGCTGGCCGAGGGCGTGCCGCTGGTCGTGACCGACTATGCGACCGCTGAGCTTGTCAAGGTCGCGGCCAACTCTTTCCTGGCCACCAAGATCTCCTTCATCAACGCGATGGCCGAACTGTGTGAGGCGACTGGCGCGGACGTCACGGGGCTCGCCGAAGCCATCGGGTACGACGAGCGCATCGGACGTAAGTTCCTGAACGCGGGCCTCGGCTTCGGCGGGGGCTGTCTGCCCAAAGACATCCGGGCATTCATGGCACGCGCGGGCGAGCTGGGCGTCGACCAGGCACTGTCGTTCCTGCGCGAGGTGGACTCCATCAATATGCGTCGCCGGGTGCGGATGGTCGACCTAGCCCGTGAAGTGTGTAACGGCTCGATTGTGGGGCGTCGCATCGCCGTCCTGGGCGCTGCGTTCAAGCCGGACAGCGATGACGTGCGTGACTCCCCTGCCCTGTCGGTAGCGGCACAGATGCAACTGCAGGGCGCGCACGTGGTGGTCACCGACCCGCAGGCGATCGAGAACGCACGTCTGAAGTGGCCTGACCTCACCTTCGCGAAGACAGCCGAGGAGGCTGCCACTGGGGCCGACGTCGTGCTATTGGCCACGGAATGGGCGGAATATCGCGAACTCGACCCCATACGCCTAGCAGCGGTTGTGCGCGAGAAGCGGATCCTCGACGGACGCAACGTGCTCGATCCGGAGGCGTGGCGCGTCGCCGGATGGACCTATCGCGCGCTCGGGCGCCGTTGACTCCGACATACCGTTGGATTTGTCGGGGTGGCTGCTCAACGCAACCTCGCCCACCGACACTGACCCCACTACTGCCTGTACTGATGCCAGACCACAATTGGCCATCCCGAACCTGAAGGACCGGGCTTACGCCGCCCAAATACGTGGTCAACGGCAGTTGAAAACTGCTTACCAGGCCTGGAACCCATGCCGATACGGTCTGTCTTCGCGTGCCCGTCGACAATGACACTCAAGAATCGCTGATGCCTAGACGCACGGCACCCAGACCGTTAGCCGAGTACGGCGCGCTTACGAGCCGGTCTCAACCCAATATCGGGATCTGGCACAGAGCCGTCGCCCAGGACGACGTTCTCCAGAGCGCCGCCACAGCTTTCGATAACCGTCGCGGACCCCAGATTGTTCGCATCGCAGGTCACTAGTGCTCTGTCTGCGAAATAATGCGCGAGCTCCTCTTGCGCATGCCGGGACGGCTTCTCGTCCTAGACAGCCGGTGGGCGCAGCAGTATCGGCCTCGGCCCCCTGGTGTCGTCGTCCACCGAGTCCAACTCCCCTATGGCCTGTCACGTCGATACGTGTTTGTGCGAAGGCTACAGGTGGGCTCAGAAACACCTCGCCGCAATGCGCCATCCGCCACCGACCCTGGTCCGCGCCGCCCGCTCCGCGGGACGGGTTCCGATAGCTGAGAGGGGCGGCCGCCCCCGTCGGCCAGGGCAAGCCAGCGGCAACCAGGCGTGCACGCCACCACGACCATTAGGCACGTTACGAACTTGCCCGGCAGGGATCGAGGCCCGCAAAAGTGCGCATGGTGGAAGGGTCACATCCACCCGCCGATGACACCCAGGGTCGACGAGTCGCTAGGCTGTCCCTGCGTATGGTGTTCCGAAGGTTCGTCCTAGATCTGTTCCCATACCCCGGGCCTCTAGCTCAGTTGGTAGAGCTGCGGACTTTTAATCCGTAGGTCGTCGGTT
>PMJN01000020.1 GCA_003157445.1 Micrococcales bacterium | reverse complement strand
GTGGGCTCGACGCTGGCGCTGCTCCTGGGCTTCGGGGCCGCAGTGGTGCTGGCCCTGTTGCTTCGCGATCGAGTTGGCCCAAAGGTCGCCCTGGCTGCCGTGGCGCTCTACGCTGCCTGCCCCGTGTCGCCGTCCTTCCAGATCGCCTATACCGAGAGCCTGGCGATCTTGCTGCTGGGTGGGTTCCTCTGGGCCATCAGCAAGGAACGCTGGCTCGTCACCGCTGGGCTGGCGCTGCTGATAGGTCTGTCCAGGGCAATGGCGCTGCCGTTGGCCATTGTGGCGCTGGTGGCGGTCTTCCTGCGCTGGCGAAGACGGGCGCAGGACCCGATCAGCGCCGGGGAGGGGTGGTCAGCGCTGGCAGCCCTGGGCTCCTGCGCTGCCGCGGGGCTGCTCTGGCCGCTCATTGTCAGCATCGGCGTCGGTTCTCCACTGGCGTACACCCAGACGATGGGTGCGTGGTCGGTCGGCGGCTCGGTCCAGCTGCTGCGGCCCTGGTTGGAGTATGTCTACCAGCCCCGGAATGCCGTGCTGGTCGCGATGGTGCTCATCATCATCATTGTCATGACGATCGGCCCCTGGGCCGCGCGTCTGGGGACCGAGCTGCGTGTCTGGACTCTGGCCTATACCGCCTACCTGATCTTGGTCGATGCCCCCTCGACCAGCCTGTTCCGTCATCTTCTGCCCCTGTTCCCCCTCACGGTCGTGCTGATCGGCGGCGGCTGGCGGGACCGCCAACCTCGCTGGATGGGGTGGCGGACCGGGTTTCTGATTGTGATCGGCCTGGCAGGACAGGTGTGGTGGGTCTGGGCACTGCTGCGTTTCGTCCCTCCGACAGCCTGGCCGCCATAAGGGGCCAACGACAGGTCGCCTTGCGCATTAGGCGACACTGCTGTGGTGCTCCAGAACGAGGCGGTGATCTCCAGGGCCTCCGAACAGGGTCGGGGCGCCCGATCTGCTGTGCCATCTGGGTGGGCCTGGCCGCGCGTACTTCCCTGGCTGATCGCGCTGGTCTTCGCCGGTCTGTACGCCACGATATCGGTGGCCCGCTTTGAGCGGCTGGCGTTTCGGTCATTTGACCTGGGGATCTTCGAGCAGGCCGTCCGGCACTATGCCTACCTGCAGGCTCCGATCGTCGACATCGAGGGCGCCGGTCACAACTTCCTGGGCGACCATTGGAGCCCAGCCATCGCGGTCTTCGCGCCGTTCTACCGGCTCTTCCCGACCCCCGTGACGCTGCTGGTCGGTCAGGCTGTGGCGATCGCCTTGGGCGTGGTACCTATCACCCGGGCAGGGATGCGGTGCCTGGGTCGATGGCCCGGAGTCGCGGTCGCTCTGGCGTTCGGCATGTCTTACGGCATCCAGTCCGCGGTGGACTTCGATGTCCATGAGGTCGCGCTGGCGGTGCCGTTGCTGGCGTTCGGGCTGGAGGCATTCCTCGCGCGCCGCTGGCCCCTGGTGGTGGCCTGGGTGGCCCCTCTGGTGCTGGTGAAGGAGGACCTGGGCCTGACTGTCGCGGCCATTGGGTTGGTGCTCGTGCTGGTCGGTGCACGGCGATGGGGCATCGGCCTGGCCCTGTTCGGGCTCGCCTCGACAGCCTTGACGATGATGGTCCTGATCCCACACTTCAACACGGGAGGCAGGCTCGGCACGTCCAGACTGGACGTATTGTCGGGAACAGGAACTGTGACCCAACGCATTCTCGGCCTCGCTCTGGAGCTGGTGACACCTGGGCCTAAGGCGACCACCGTGCTTTTGCTGCTGGTGGTGACGGGTTTCCTGGCCCTGCGATCGCCGCTGGTCTTGCTGGTCGTGCCGACGCTGGCCTGGCGTTTGATCTCGGCCAACCAGAACTTCGGGGGGCAGTCCTTCCACTACGACCTGGTCCTGATGCCGATCGTGTTCGCTGCCCTTATCGACGGCGTCGTGCGGGCTCGGCGCGGTCGCTGGCGGCCGTTGGGGTGGTATGCCCGCGCGGTGCCGGCCCTGGCTCTGCTTGTGGGGATGTTCTTCTGTACGCGCTATTCGTTCAAGGACCTGGTCAACCCGGCGACCTATCAGCTCAGCCCTCGCGCCCAAGGCGCAGACCGCCTCCTGGCGCAGATTCCCGACGGTGCGAGCGTGGAGTCCGACCTCGGTCTGATAGCCAAGCTCACCAACCGGACTCGCGTGTTCTATGTCGGTAGTGCCTCACCAGTGGTACCGCAGTACTTTCTGATCGACGACAAGGCGGGCTGGGACCCGCCGCTTCCTGACCCGGTCAGGTATGCCGAGTCCTTGCACCCGGGCGCGACCTACGTGCTGCTCACAGCTGCAGATGGCTACCGGCTGTTGGGCCGGGTCGGCTGAACCAGGGTTCAGCGACCCTGGAAGGTCGGTTTCTCTTTGGCCAGGAATGCTGCCACCGCAGCGCCGTGGTCCGCACTGGCGCCGGTAACTGCCATCTGCTCGGCTTCCTGGGCTAGCGACTCGCTCAGCGGGTGGCCTGCCGAGAAGGCGACCGAGCGCCGGATGGCGCCGTAGGCCAGGGTCGGGCCCGCAGCCAGGGACCTGGCAAGCTCGCCGACCACGGTGGGTAGTTCAGCCTCGCTGACCACGCGGTTGACCAGGCCCAGCTCAAGCGCCTCGGCCGCCGGGACGGTGCGCGGGAACATGAGCAGCTCCTT
>PMJN01000306.1 GCA_003157445.1 Micrococcales bacterium | reverse complement strand
CGGTAATGTTCCCCGGCGAAGACGGCGCAAATACGGCGACCGCTGCTGCAAACGCCATGCTGGACGACGGCATCTACGTCATAGCTTTCACCTATCCCGTTGTGCCCAAGGGCAAAGCGCGCATCCGGGTACAACTGTCGGCCGCTCACACTGAGGAGGACGTACACCGCTGTGTCGACGCGTTCGTCAAGGCACGGGCACAGGTCGGATAGCCGGACAAGGTCGCATTGCCACCGCCTCAGAGGTAAAGCCCCGTCCGCTCGACCTTGACCCGCGGTGCGGCCACGGCGTGGATGTCCCGCTCTCGAAGCAAGACGTATGTCTTGCTCTGCAGTTCGACCTCGGCCCTGTCCTCGGGGTCGAAGAGGACACGGTCGCCGATCTCGATCTGTCGCACATTCCGACCGATCGCCACCACTGCTGCCCAGGCCAGACGTTTGCCGATACTGGCTGTGGCAGGAATCACTAAGCCCCCACCGGTCTGACGTTCTCCCACCTCATCCTCGGTGGAGGCGAGCACCCGGTCGTGCAACATCTGGATGGGAAGACGCTGAGGGCCGCCCTCAGTCTTGTCTTCAGCCACTGTGATGGCGACGGTGAAGAATGGCCAACACCAGCAGCACAGCCGAACCGGCCGCCGCTAGCGCACCCAGGCGTTCCACCCGCAGATCACCGTCGGGGGTGTGAGTGGCATCGACGAACTTGGCCTTGACTGACTCTTTCTGCCTCCGAAGGATCTCGCGAGGCCGGGTCCGTAATGTCAGCTCATCGATGGTGCTGGCCAGATGGGCGCGCGCGACTGCGATCTCGGCCTCGATCGCGTCCGGTGATGGGCTGGTCTGTGCGACTGAGGGGCTCTTCTGCTCCGCCATGGCGGTGACTCCTTGCACTCTGAGGTCTCTACAGGGACCATAACGCAGACTGGCATCACACATCTGGGCAAGCAAGCCCATCGCACCCACCGGAAGGCCGTTCATGCCCCGCCTCGAAACCGGACAGACCGCTCCGGCATTCACCCTGAGCGACCACACCGGCAGGTCGGTGTCGCTGGGCGATTTCACCGGCCGCAACCTGATCATCTTCTTCTACCCTGCCGCAATGACTCCGGGATGCACCAAGGAGGCTTGTGACTTCCGCGACTCGCTGATCCGGTTGCAGCAGGCTGGGTATGAGGTGGTGGGCATCAGCCCGGACAAGCCCGAGAAACTGGCCAAGTTCGTGCAGAAGGAGTCCTTGACCTATCCGCTGCTCTCAGACACTGACCGGGCTGTCATGGACTCCTACGGGGCATACGGCGAGAAGACGCTCTATGGCAAGAAGGTCATCGGCGTGATCCGTTCGACCATCGTCGTCGGCCCCGACGGGACGGTCGCCCTGCCGAAGTACAACGTCAAGGCCACTGGTCACGTCGCCTCACTGAGCAAAGCGTTGGGGCTGGACTGAGGTGAGGAGAAACGACCCTATGATTGCGGTTGCGCGGCCGTAGCCCAATTGGCAGGAGGCACAGGTTTTAGGTACCTGACAGTGTGAGTTCGAATCTCATCGGCCGCACCATAAAGTTAACGAATGGCAACGAGCAGGTATGAGCCCGGCGGCGATCTCGTCCTTGCCCCCGGCCCGGGGTTCCGCTCCGGGTTCGTTGTCCCTGCCGCAGAGCTGATCGAGCGGTTCTCGCGCTCGTCCGGACCCGGTGGTCAGGGCGTCAACACCACCGACAGCCGCGTTGAGCTGCGCTGGCGGGTTCTCGACTCGCCAGCACTGGCTAGGCTCTCGGAAGGTCAACGCGTGCGGGTGCAGTCGGCCTTGCAGGACCGTCTGGTGTCCGGCGAGCTCATCATCGTTGCCTCCGAGCACCGCTCTCAGCGCCAGAACCGCGTCGCAGCACGCAACCGACTGGCCGAGGCGCTCAGGGCGGCGCTGCTGCCCCCTCCTGCGCCCCGTCGTGCCACCCGGCCAACTCGAGGTTCACAACGACGCCGGCTCGAAGCCAAGAAGCAGCGTGGCTCAACCAAGTCTGGGCGAGGTCAGGTTCGTGATCACGACGCGTAGGCGACAGAGCGCCCTGCGTCATCGGTGACTGGCAACGCCCATGGCATCGGCTCCGCGTCTGGATTGTGCACGCCGCGAACTGAAGAAACACCGAGGGCACCACAGTTGGAATGCTTGCGCGTCGCACGGTTCTGCGACGTCCGGCTCGACGGGGTGGCACCTACTCGAAGCCCTGCCCAACCAGGAGAAAGGACACCATGAAGGCGATCGTCCAGAACACCTACGGCTCACCGCACTTATTGGAACTCAGGGACATCAACAAGCCAGTAATCGCGGACAACGAGGTGCTCGTGGGGGTTCGCGCGGCCGCCGTGAACCCTCCCGACTGGGCTGCCGTCACAGGCGTGCCGTACATCGCGCGCCTTGCGTTTGGGCTGCGCAAGCCGCGAAACGTTGTGCGAGGCTCAGATGTCGCGGGGAGCGTTGAGGCGGTCGGCAAGAACGTGACGCGTCTTCAAGTCGGGGATGAGGTCTTCGGCTCAGGTAAGGGCACCTTCGCCGAGTACGCGGTTGCCGCGGAGAAGAACCTGGTGACAAAGCCAGCCAACATCACCTTCGAGCAGGCTGCTGCCGTTCCCATGGCCGGACTCGTCGCCCTGCAGGCTCTGCGAAGTTATGGCAAGGTCCAGCCCGGGCAGAAGGTCCTTGTCAACGGCGCGGGAGGAGGCATCGGCACGGTCGCCATCCAGATCGCCAAGTCGTTCGGCGCGGAAGTGACCGGCGTGTGCGCCACGACGAAGGTGGACCTGGTCGCATCGATCGGTGCCGACCACGTCATCGACTACACGCAGGAAGACTTCACCCAGGGCAATGAGCGCTACGACCTCATCCTCGACAACGTGTGCAAGCACTCTTTGTCACACCTCAGGAGAGCGCTGACCCCCAAGGGGACCCTTGTCCCCAATGGAGGCCGCTTTGACAAGCGCTTGCTGGCCAACGCGCCTGTCCTCTTGATCGAGGCGCCTCTGATGTCGCTGGTGGTTGCTCAGAGCATCCGCACGATTAAGTTGGCTCCGAACCAGAACGACTGGCTTGCCCTCAGGGAGCTCCTGGAATCCGGGAAGGTCACGCCGTTCATCGGCAGGACATACCCACTGAGCCAGACCCGCCAGGCCTTGGGCTATTTTGGACAGGGCCATGCACGCGGAAAGATCGTCATCACCATGTGAGGAGCGAACCGTGGCTCAACCCCTGGCCGCCTCTGCGGCCGGCGATCGCGCGATGAGGTCGTTCCGGCCCGGCTGGATGTGCCTCGGAGCGTAAGCGGGAAGATGCACTCCTGATCGTCGTTGCCACTGTCGTGCGCGTTCCAGACCTTCCTAACCAACTACGACAGGAAGCGCAGCGCGGTACGCCCCAAGCCCCACCTGAGGTTGTCGACTGCACGTGAAAACAGTCTCCGGTTGCCGTTGACAACGTGACCCGTTCGAAGCGACTCAAGCACGCGACAACGTACGATCTCAGGACTGCCGATTCATCACAGGGACCGCTTCTAGTGCCACCAGTTGGCACTGGCATCGTGCTCGAATCAGCGTGCGGAGGTCTGACTCGGGGGATCCCACTTGCTGACCGATCCAGCTCTCGGACAGAAATGACCTGCGCCGTGTCGCGTCCACGCACGACCTCATGGTCGACCACCTGGGGGTGCGCAAAGGAATCCAACTGCTGCAAGCCTCCGAACTACCAATAGCCATTCCCACTTCCCCGCGTGCGAAGTGGAACCAGGAATTGTCTAGGGCGGGATGATCGTGTCCGGCAGTGGAGCAACTCCATTGGACGGTGCGCTGGCTGTCTCACAGCGAGCCCACGGTTTAGCGTGCCCGAAAGCGTTTAGATCTTGATTTCAGCTTCTGGCTATGTCCACATTGGCGTAGGGGGATCACCTGACCCGGCGACTCATCCTGCGGAACCTTCCTTATTCAGTCAGGAGCACCACTGTGGACCGTATTCGACCGCGCACTACGCTCACCGTTGATCGGCTAACTCAGCAGCGCGCGGGACGCGGGACGAGTTCACGTCGGTTCTGGCTGCGCCGCGCCGGTGTGCTACTGGTGGTGGTGATGATTTGGCTCATCTGGTCGATCGGTGATGCCCTAACTGCGCCAGGAAACGATACGACAGGTGCGCGTCTAGCCCAGTGGGGCCGGTCCCACGGGCTGGGTTGGGCGCTCAGCGATACCCAGTCCCAGGCAAACCCTGCCAAAGCTGGCGCAAACAGCGCCGGCCAGATCCCAGGCACCTCGTCGTCCCGAGCAAGATCGAGACGTCCCGCCATACTTATGCCGTTCGGCTATATGGCTCCTCCCAGCCCGATCACACCCCTAGCCCAACCAGCCCTGCCCGGCGAGGGCTCGTGGCAGATACTGGTCAGCCTGCACGGCCAGCCGGCGATCCGGGCAGCTCTTCTGCGTCCGGACGCGCAGTTCACCAACACTCAGGTCGGAGTGGCCTGGCTCAACCAAAAGCTGGTCAAGATGGTTCTGCATCCCGGTTACACAGTGCCAGGCGGTTCGGGCTGGTCCGAGCCCCCTCAAGTGCCGAATTCGGAACGGGACGCCCTGCTGGCCACGTTCAACTCAGGCTTCCTCATGCCGGCCGCCGAAGGCGGCTACTGGCAGGACAACAACACCGCCGTGCCGCTGCGCCAGGGGGCAGCCTCCATGGTGCTCTACAAGGATGGCCATATGAATGTCGTCAGCTGGAACGCTGGCGCCCCTGGCCCTGACATTGCTGCCGTCCGCCAGAATCTCAACCTGTTGGTTGACAACAGCGCCATCACTCCCGAAGTGAACAACGCATCATGGGGGGCCACTTTGGGCGGCGTCACCTACGCCTGGCGCTCAGCGGTGGGAATCCGCCGGGACGGCGCGATCGTGTTCGTAGCTGGCTCCTCGATGTCGGCAAGGACCCTGGCCAATGTCATCCTTGCCGCCGGGGCGGTACGTGCCATGGAACTGGACATCAACCCGGCATGGACCAACTTCATCACCTACGCCCACCCAAGCCCAGGGGTAGCGGTGCCGCAAATGCTCACCAAAGACGAGCAACCCAACCCCTACCGCTACCTCCAGCCTTCAGCGCGAGACTTCGTTGCGGTCCTTGCTCGTTAGACTAAGTCTGGTGGCCTTGACTGCTGAACCAGTGCGCGTCGCGAGGCGATCCATTAGGGAAGCAGGCTGGACAGGACTTGGTTCGGGCAGGCAGAACGCAGCTGGGCCGACTCGAAAAGGTCGTACTCCGGTCAGTCGACGTTGACCGCGATGGTGTGCCAACCTGTGGCGCCGTCCGGCGGCGGCGGCGCCTGCGTCTGGGTCTGGGTCACACCTTCGCTATCGGTGGCCCGCACTGTGATCGTGTGGCTGCCCTTGGCTGCCGGCCAGGCCAGCACCCACTGGCGCCACGAGTCGATCGAGGGCTCGTCCGCCAGACGAGCCAGCTGCCAGGGCCCGTCATCCACACGCACCTCGACGGCCTTGATCCCACGATGCTGAGCCCAGGCGATCCCCGCGACAGCGACCTTGCCAGCACTCACCCGATCACCAGCACGAGGAACGTCGATGCGGGACTCGGTCTTGACGGGGCCGCGCTCGGACCAGCCGCGTGGGATCCAATAGCCCTGGTCCTGGGCGAAGGTGGTGACCTTCAGGTCAGTCACCCACTTAGTCGCGGACACATAACCATACAGCCCGGGGACCACCAGTCGCACCGGGAACCCGTGCTCGAAGGGCAGCGGCTGGCCGTTCATGGCGATCGCCAGCAGGGCATTGCGATCATCTGTCAGCACAGCCAGCGGCGTACCAGCGGACCACCCATCACTACTGGTCGACAACACCATGTCGGCACCTGGTTTGGGCCCGGCCATCTTGAGCAGCTCACGCACCGGCCAGCCGGTCCAGACCGCGTTGCCTGTCAGGTCACCGCCCACCTCATTGGAAACACACATCAAAGTGACGAGCGAGTCCTGCATCGGTTTGGTGAGCAGACTCGCCCAGTCGATGGTGACCTCTTGGTCGACCAACCCATGGACCTTCAGCGACCAGCCGGCCGCGTTTAGCTGGGGCACGACCAGGGCTGTGTCGATGCGATAGAAATCCGCGTTGGCCATGATGTACGGCGTGATTCCCTTGACGGGCAACTGCGCACCATCGGGGATGACCACTGCCTTAGCGGCCTTAGGCAGTCGGACGGTGGAGCGT
>PMJN01000049.1 GCA_003157445.1 Micrococcales bacterium | reverse complement strand
CGCGTTCATCCCGGCGGGATCAAATGTTGGGATGAGCGGATTCACCGGCTCCGGCTACCCGAAGGCGGTGCCTGCCGCGTTGGTCGCTCGCATGAGCGAGGCGAAGGCGCAGGGTGACCGCTTTGCCGTCAGCGTCTGGACTGGCGCATCGACAGCTCCCGAGCTCGACGGCGCACTGGCGGAGGTCGAGGGGATCGACTTGCGCATGCCGTACCAGTCCGACCCCGTGAGCCGCGCCAAGATCAACGCCGGGTTGATGGAGTACATGGATATCCATCTGTCCCACGTAGCGCAGATGGTCTGGGAAGGCTTCTTCGGGCACATGGACGTCGCCGTCATCGAGGTCGCCGGGATCACGGCCAACGGCGAGCTGATCCCGTCCACCTCGGTGGGCAACAACAAGACGTGGATTGACCAGGCCGACAAGATCATCCTCGAGGTGAACTCAGCCCAGCCTCTCGAACTTGAGGGCATGCACGACATCTACTACGGCACTGCGCTGCCTCCGCATCGCAAACCGCTGCAGATCACTGACCCCTCAGACCGTATCGGGGTGCCGTACCTGCATTGCCCTCCAGAGAAGATCATCGCTGTGGTGCGCACCGACAAGCCGGACCGCAACTCGCCGTTCAAGGCGCCCGATGCCGACTCGAAACAGATTGCGCTTCACGTCATGGACTTCCTCGCCCACGAAGTGAAGAAGGGACGGTTGCCCGAGACACTGTTGCCACTGCAGTCAGGGGTCGGCAACATCGCCAACGCCGTCATGCTGGGGCTTGGTGAAGGCCCGTTCCGACCACTGACCGCCTATACCGAGGTCATCCAGGACGGGATGCTGGAACTGATCCGAAACGGTACGTTGAGCATGGTCTCGGCTACGGCCTTCTCTCTCAGCGAGGACGGCATGGCGGAGCTGAACGCGAACATCGCTGACTATCGCGAGCGGATCATTCTTCGCCCGCAGGAGATCAGCAACCACCCAGAGGTTATTCGCCGGCTCGGCTGTCTGGCTATGAACGGCATGATCGAGGCCGACATGTACGGCAACGTGAACTCAACTCACCTCATGGGCTCCAGCATCGTGAACGGCATTGGTGGCTCGGGTGACTTCGCCCGCAACGCGTTCATCTCTATGTTTCTCTCGCCGTCCACCGCCAAGGGCGGAACGATCTCGTGCATTGTGCCGATGGCCAGCCACGTCGACCACACCGAGCACGACACGCACGTCATCGTCACCGAGCAGGGTCTGGCCGATTTACGTGGCTTGCCGCCAAGGCGCCGTGCCCAGCAGATCATCGACCACTGCGCCCACCCGGACTACCGGGCGGCTCTGCAGGACTACCTCGATCGGGCAACCGCGAGCTCAGGCAAGCACACTCCGCACCTGCTCGGCGAGGCACTGTCGTGGCATGCGCGCTACCTGTCCCAGGGCACGATGCAGAAGATCTGATCCGACCCGACCAAGGGCGCCGACCCGCTGGGGGATCGGCGCCCTTGGCGCGTTGGTGCCGGGTGCCTGACCTCAGCTGCGGGCCCGCAAGGAGTCGCGGATCTCGGTGAGCAGCGCGACCTCGGCGCGAGTGGTCTCTTCTTTGGGGGTGCTGAAACGCTCTTTGAGCGTCTCGTACGGCTTGACGACGAAGAAGTAGACAACTGCTGCCAAGATGACGAACGTCACCAGTGCTGTGATGAACCCACCGATCGGCACGCCACCGGGCTTGATGTTGTTGAAGTCGGGTTTGCCGAAGATCTTGCCGACCAGCGACATGATGATTGCGACGAAAGCCGTGACCACTGCGCCGAAAGCGGCAGCCATGACAAACGCGACAGCGAGCTCGACCAAATTACCCTGCATCACGAACTTTTTGAATCCACTCACGATCAGCTCGTCCTTCCCTGACGGATGTATATGCCACAACAGATTAGCGGGGACCAGTTATCTGAACTGGCAGCACCGCGGCGATGGCATGAGTCCTTCCGCGCGTTGTTCAGCTCTCTGGCGACGACAAAGCGCGGCTGAAGGAGTTCTTGACGCAGTAGAGGTCCATGCAGGCCGCCGGACTCCTTTCAGCCCTGCGGCTGGGTCAGTCAGCCGCAGGGCTGTCGACAGCATGGGTCTGGCGATCCAACCCGCCTGCTGATGTGAGTTCGTCCCGGCCCCGGGCTTGCCTCATGTCGGCAGAGCGATGGGCAGCTTCAAGCCATCCAGTGACCGCCTACAGGCACAGGTGGCTAAGACGTCGTTCTCCGGGGCCGGCATTGCGCCGATGGCCGACTGCAGGAGGGTCTTCAACCCCTCTAGGCTGCGGGCGAACACCTTGAGCACCTCTTCGTGGGTCACCGCCTCGTCACTGTCGACACCGGCGTCGTGGTCGGTGACCAGGGCGATCGTGGTGAAGCACATTGCGAGCTCACGCGCGATGGCAGCCTCGGGCATCCCGGTCATGCCGACCACCGCCCATCCGGCCTGTTGGTGCCAGCGGGACTCTGCGCGCGAGGAGAACCGGGGGCCGTTGATCACCACCATGGTGCCGGTATCGACCATGGTCTTGCCAGCGGCGCTACCGGCGCTGATGACCGCCTCACGGCCCCGAGGACAGTACGGGTCGGCGAACCCGACGTGCACCACCGGAGCGATGCTGTCGTAGATCGTGTGATCACGGCCCCACGTACGGTCGACGACCTGGTCAGGTACGACGAGCGTGCCTGGTCCATACTCTGGCCTCAAGGAGCCAACTGCGCAGGGCGCCAGCACCTGTCGAACCCCGACCGCGCGCAATGCCCACAGGTTGGCGCGGTAGTTGACGCGGTGGGGTGGGTAACGGTGACGTTGCCCGTGTCGGGCCAGGAAGGCTACACGCCGACCCTGCAGGTCCCCGATGAGCACGTCGTCGCTGGGGTCGCCGAACGGGGTTGTCATGCTGATGCGCGCTGTGTCTGTCAGGAACTCGTAGAACCCTGAGCCACCGATGACGCCGATGTCGGCGCGAGCCGAGCCTGGGCCGCCCGAGGTGCTGAGCGAGGTCTCTGTGCTGGGTGTCATACGCCGACACTAGCCGCGCACATGATGTCAGCAGAGGCCCCATCTAAGGCTTGCGGACCGTCCGGATCTTCCTCAATGATGGCCAGAGCCACCCATACGGGCGAGCAGCCTCAGGCTGCTGAGCCCTCGGACTTGGAGGCTGTTTTGGTTGCCGTCTTGGTGGCGCCGACGCTTGGAGATGCGTCAGAGGACGTCGGCGAGGACGAGTCGGAGGACGAACTGCCCGACTCGCTCGAGGATGCGGAAGTCCCTTTCGTGCCAGGACGGCTGTGTGAGCCGCTGCCTGAGTGGTTGCCATTGTTGTGGTGGGCGTCACGGCGGGAGTCGTTGCTGTAGAAGCCTGAGCCTTTGAATACAACGCCGACGGCATTGAAAACCTTACGCAGACGACCCTGGCACTGGGGGCAAGCGGTCAGCGAGTCCTCGGTGAAGGACTGAACGATCTCAAAGCGATGTTCGCACGCGGTGCACGCGTAGGCGTACGTTGGCACGGTTCCTCCGGTTGGCACTCTCAGGGTCGGACTGCCAAGTGTACGTCAGAGGAGTCCCTGCAGAACTGAGGCCGGCCTCATCGGTGATAAACCCCTCATCGGAAGCCGGACACGGCATCGGGTGGGTGTGGTTGGTCGTCCTGGTCTCCATCTTGTACCTGGCCGCCACTTTCCTAGCCGTGTCTGGCGCTTGATGACTTGCTGGAACCTCCTCTGGGTGCTGTCTGCTCGGCTCGGTCCTGAGGTGGGCCCTTGGAGGCTGCCAGCGATGGTCGTGGTGATCGGGGGCGCCCCGATCTGCCTTGCCATCTAAGGCGGCCGAATCTGAGCATGGCTGTGATTACCCACCGGTTCATATGCGTCGGCCGAAATGGGTGAAAGCCCAAACCGCCAAGCGTGCCCCTATTCCCGCTGGTCATCAGGGGCGTTCCAGCCGGCGAGCCGTCCCAGCTTGCTGACCTGACGTACCCGGTGCTCGGCAGCCAGGCGGGTCTCTGCAGTCGCGACGATCAGCAGTCGGTCCCCGTGACGCAGGGTCGTTTGTGGCGATGGCACGAATCCCTGGTCGCCACGGACTATCAGTGTGACGTTGGCGCCAGGGGGCAGACGGAGCTCGAACACCTCGACGCCGTGCAACATGGAGGTGGTGCCGACGGTCATCTGCAGGACCTCCGCTCGCAGCTCGTCCAAAGGCGTCGACTCAACCTCCAGGTCCAGTGCGCGGTCGGTGTCCGTGACACAGAGCCGGCGTGCCACCCACGGCAGCGCCGGGGCCTGGACCAGCGTGAATATCACGACCAGAACGAACACGAGGTCGAACAGACGCCGGGCGCTCGGGGTCCCCATGGTCAACGGCACCGTGGCCAGGACGACCGGTACGCCGCCGCGCAGCCCCGCCCAGGACAAGAAAGCCTGGTCGCGCCACGGCACCCTAAAGGGTGTCAGAGAGAACATGACTGACAAGGGCCTGGCCACCAACAGAAGCGCCAGTCCGATCACGATGGCGGGCACGATCTGCGCGGTCAGCTCGGAGGGGTTGACCAACAGGCCCAGCAGGACGAACAGGCCGATCTGGGCGAGCCAACCCAGCGCCTGGGCGAACCCACGGACCGCCGCACGGTGTGGCAGTCGCATGTTCCCAAGGACCAGCGCCGACAGGTACGTCGCAAGGAATCCGCTCATATGCAAACGGGCGCTGGCCGCGTAGGCCAGGACAGTCAGTGCCACCACGCCGATTGAGAAAAGGCCCGAGGAGCCCGATCCGATTCGGCGCATAAGGTGGCCGCCTGCGTACCCGATCAGAACTCCGACGGCGGCCCCGCCGGCGAGCTCAGCGATAGCCATGAGCAACAGCTGCCACCAAACGGCATGGCTGCCGCTAGCCGGTGAGGCCTGCGAGGCCAGGGCAACCACGAGGATCACCACGGGGGCGTCATTGAACCCGGCCTCGGCTTCCAACAGACCAGTCAGCCGCCGGGGGAGCGGAACCCGGCGCAAGACGGAGAACACCGCCGCCGCATCGGTGGAGGCCAGCACGGCGCCGACAAGTAGCGCAACGGTCCACGAGACCGTGAGAATGAGGTGGGCAGCCAGGGCCACAACCACGACGGAGACCACCACCCCCAGGGTTGAGAGCACCGCAGCCGGTGCTACCGATCCCCGGATGTCGTCCCACGAGGTTGTCAGCCCGCCTTCGGCCAGGATCAGCACCAGGGCGCTGTAGCCGAGGACCTGAGTCAGCTCAGCTGAGTTGAAGGCGATGCCTGCTTCACCAATGATCACGCCGATGCCGAGATAGAGCAGCAGGGAGGGTAGCCCGGAACGCACCGAGAGACGTACTGCTGCCACCGCGACCAACAGCACGACGGTCCCGACCAGCAGCGAGAGGTCGAGGTTGGAGACCGAAAAGGCAGGCATGGCTTCGATATGTCATATTCTCGCAGGGTGTCCAGAGCCAAACTGTTTCGCCGCATCTCCTTGTCCGTCGTCGTCCTGGTCGTTATTGCCATCGTGGTTGTCGCGGTCGTGGGCGTCAGCCTGGTCCGCCAGCCCTTGCCACAGACCTCTGGGGCGCTGTCTATGCCAGGTCTGACATCGAAGGTCACCGTGTCGCGCGATAACCAAGGCGTCCCACAGATCTATGCGGGCAACGCACAGGACCTCTTCCGTGCGCAGGGTTTCGTGGCCGCACAGGACCGGTTCTTTCAGATGGACGTGAACAGGCACATTGCCGCTGGACGGCTCTCCGAGATCGTTGGCAAGAGTGCCATCCAGACCGATCGCGTTGTCCGGACCCTGGGCTGGCGCACGGTGGCCGCGGCCGAGCTGCCAACCTTGTCACCCTCGACCCGGCAGTACCTCCAGGCCTATGCCGACGGGGTCAATGCTTACATCAGCAAGGCCGATAGCACGGACAACATGGCTGTGGAGTACTCGGTCCTGGGGCAGAGGTATCCTGGCTACCACGTGGAGCCCTGGACGCCGGTAGATTCCCTTTCCTGGCTTGAGGCGATGGCCTGGGGCGGCCGTGGGGACTACGACAGCGAGCTCATCCGTGCCCAGCTCTCAGCGACCGTCTCACCTGGCCGGATTGCGCAGATCTTCCCGCCATACCCAATGGCCTCCCACACCCCGATCCTCTCAACACAGGACTGGAGACCGGCTGCGACCAGCCCGCCCCCCAGCGTGGCACCGCCGGCTGGAGCGACCCCGACTGTCTTCTCGGTCCAGACGGTGGCGGCTGACAAGCCAGCCACCATGACCACCGTCCTTAGCGAGGTGGCCACGGACCTGGACAAACTGCCGGTCATGACCGGACCGGCCGACGGCACCGGGTCCAACTCGTTCGTGGTGGGTTCGCAACGTTCATCCACCGGAAAACCCCTGCTGGCTAACGATCCCCAGCTTGCGGTGAGCATTCCCGGCGTCTGGTATCAGAGCGGTCTGCACTGCACGACCGTCTCGGCGGCGTGTCCTTTCGACGTCTCGGGATTCACTTACGCTGGTATGCCCGGCATCGTGATCGGGCACAACCAGAGCATCGCCTGGGGCTCTACCAACCTTGGCGCCGATGTCAGCGACTTCTACCTTGAGGAGGTGCGTGGGCAGTCCTACGGTCGCGGCGGCACCTTTGTGCCATTGACTGAGCACACCGAGACCATCAAGGTGGCTGGTGGTCCTGACGTCCCCATCGTCATCCGTCAGACGGCTAACGGCCCGCTGCTCTCGGACGTGATCCCGGCGGTGGCCCAGGCAGGCAGTGCGTCC
>PMJN01000094.1 GCA_003157445.1 Micrococcales bacterium | reverse complement strand
GACCAGAACCGCGTCTACCTCAGAGGGCGAGCTGGCGGGCTCGTTGGGGCACGCCGAGGCCTCTCCCTGAGTGTCACCGCTGGCGGCGAACGCGCGGGCGCGCGAGCCACCGCAAAGGTCGGCATACTCGCAGCGGCCGCAGCGGCCGGTGAACTCAGCGTCCCTGATCCGGCGCAACAGGGGGTCGTCGCGATAGATCGTGGCGATCGTCTCGTCCCGTACATTGCCCAGCGGCAGTGGGAGGAACCCGGCAGGGTTGATCTCACCGTCATGGGCGACGAACAGGATCCCCTTGCCGTCACGAGTGGATGCAGTCTGGGCTCTCGGCCGCCCGGCTGCCGGGCCCATCAACGCCTCGAGTCGTGCGGCCAGCCTCTGGTACAAGGTGCTGGTCGGCGCCTGGTCGCCAGCCTGTCGGCGGGCCACGACGCGGCGGAAGAAAGGTGCCTCGACGGTACGGACGATGAAACCGTGCTGGGACGCGTCGTACAGGAAATGGCAGATCTCTTCATGCTCGGCGGGACTGATCGCGTCGGTGGCGACACCGCGCCCCACCTGAACCAGGAAGAAGACCTCCCAGATGTGTGCACCGGCGCGCGAGATCAGGTCTGCGACGTCTGCAAGCTCGTTGACGTTGGCACGCATCACTGTGGTGTTGACCTGCACGGTCAACCCCGCTGCGGACAACGCACTGATCGCCTTGATGGTGTCCTCGAAGTGGCCTGGGATGCCGCGTACCCCATCGTGGGTGGCCGGGACCGCGCCATCGAGGCTGATCGAGACGGCCTTGACACCGCTGGTCACCATCTTGTCGATCATCGCAGGTGTCAGCGACGGAGTGACCGACGGCGAGAGCGCCACAGGCACGCCGAGCCCGTTGGCGTGCTTGACCAGTTCGAACAGGTCCGGACGGAGCAGGCAGTCACCACCGGTGAGCACCAGGATCGGGTAAGGGCGCCCGAAGCCGGCGACCTGATCGATCAGGTCGAAGCCCTCAGCAGTGCTGAGCTCGCCCGGCAGCGCTCCCTCGGTGGCGCTGGCTCGGCAGTGCTTGCAGGCCAGCTGACAGGCGCGGGTGACTTCCCAGAAGACCAACATCGGTCGCTGGTCGAAGTTCAGGCGCGAACGGGGCGCGTCCCCGGTGATAGCGGTCATGAAGTTACCTCGGTAAGGGGCCGAACGTCGGCCGGGGCTTGAGAGATGTCTTGGGTGACGTCCTGAGCAGTTCGCTTGGCGTCAGCCACGCAGCTGGCCAGGCCGACACCGCGATAGGCAGCGCCGGTCAGGTGGAGGCCTGGTAGGTGATGTGTCGCAGCGTCCAGCGCGTTCAACCGGTCCTGGTGTCCCACCAGGTACTGGGGCATCGCCTGCGGCCAGCGTTGGATGCTCTGATGGAGCGGGCGGGCGGTCAGGCCCATGGCCTCGACCAGCTCGTCGTGCACTCGGCTCACCAGGTTCTCGTCGTTCAGGTCCAGCCACCGGCGGTCGCCCCGTCGGCCCACCATGCAGCGAATCAGGACGAGGTTGTCGTCGGCCAGATGGGGCCACTTGGCGCTCGACCAGGTGCAGCCGACCATGAGCTTGCCCTCCTCCGGAGGAACAAGGAAGCCGGTACCGTCAAGGCGCCGGCCCATCGCCGATCGCGGGTAGGAGAGCCAGATCGTGGCGACATCGACGTAGGGGATCTTGGCCAGCACGGTCGCTGCGTCCGGTGCCAGCTCTAAGAGAAGTCCGGCTGTGGCATATGCCGGGGTGGCCAGCACAACTGCGTCGGCCGCGATGTTCTTCCCGCCCACCAGCTCGACGCGGTATCCGGTGCCAACTCGCGTGATGAGACGCACGGTGGTGTTGAGTCTTACGTCGTCACCGGCGAGCCGGGCCGTCAGCGCCTCGACCAGGAGGCCGAGTCCGCCGGTCAAGGTGACCAGGACCGGGGCGCCACTTGGCGGCGGGGCATGGCGGCGCATCTTGCGAAGGCCCAGGTACAGGCTGCGATTCTTACTCGCGAGCGCCTCGATGTCGGGCACGGTGCTGTGGGCGCTGAGCTCGGCTGCACGACCGGCGTGCACTCCGCCGAGCAACGGTTCGACCAGGCGGTCGAACACCTGTGATCCGAGCCTGGGAGCGACCAGATCGGCGATCGACGGGTCAGGGTTGGAAGGACTACGGCGCGGCAGTACCAGATCCAGCGCCGCCCGTGCCAGGCCGGCGGGAGACATGAGGCCTGACTTCAGCAGCGGCCACAGACGGTCCGGAACCCCGAATAGTGTGCCGGTCGGCAGCCGGCGTAACTTGCCGCGCGACCACACGTGGGCTCCCAGAGAGGCCGGGGCCACAATCTGGTTGTCCAGTCCGAGGTCCTGCAGCAGGGCAGCCATCGCCGGCGCGCGCACCAGCACCGCATCGGGCCCGGTGTCGACCAGGTGCCCACTGAACTGCTGGTTGGCGACTTTGCCACCCAGCCGTGACCCACCCTCAACGAGAGTCAGCTGTACGTCTTCGCCGACACGACTATGTATGTAGTGCGCTGTCGCCAAACCACTGATTCCGCCGCCGACGATCACGACCTTAGGTCGAGACTGCATCCTGCTCCTCCTCAGACCCAAGCGTGATCTTGAGCGTCTGCCATAGCATCCCAGTCGTCTTGGTGCTGGTACAGAGGCTTTGGTCCTGCGGCACCTGCAAGGTCCCGATGGCTAGTGGTTGACACGTTTGGGCACTTTCGCGACTCTGGCCGGCTTGGCGTATGCCGTTCGCATGTGATCGGTGGACAGGTACTCGGCGATGCCGAGCAGGATGAGGGCGAAGCAGATCTGCTCGGTGACCATCCACAGCGGGTAGAGCCCGGGGATGGCCGCTGTCACCAGTGCGACGATAGGAAAGATCTTGCTGAAGAGTCTCAGTCGCGAGTATGCCCAGTAGAAACCACGCTGGGCGCGCCACGCGAAGTAGAACAAGGTGATGGTCATCCCCAGCACGACGATCAGGCGCATCCAGACCACCCAAGCGACCTCGTTGCGCATGTGAAGCATGACGGGCACCGCGAGTGCGGAAGTCGCGAGCAAGAGCTCAACAACCAGCAGCCACGTGATCGCCACAAAGACACGACGGGTCTTCGGGTCGGTGCGCATCTCCTCGGAGATCGTGTGATCGCCATGTCGACCGCCGGCGAGGCGGTCGATCTCGAGAAGAACGCTCTCGACGTTCATGACCCATCCCTTCGGGTGTCTGCAGTTGGCCTACCCAAGGTTAGGGCAAGCTGATGGGGCAACCCGCGCAGGCTGGGGGCATCTGCGGTCCAGCTGGGCACCCGGAAGCGCAGCCACCGCTGGCGAGCGCGACCACACCCAAACGCTCTGCGTGGTCCAGGACCGCCTGTACCAGGGAAATCGAAAGCCCGAGGCGAGTCGCGACCTGCGCCGGGGTCCCGCCTCGCCTACGGGCGTCATCAAGTACTGCTGCCCAGGAGCTCACAGTCGTGAGCCCACCTGGAATACCAGGACTGCAAGCACCCACGCGGTGGCGAGCCGGCCCAGCAGAGCAGCGGCTGTCGGTCGCCCCCCGAACAAGCGAATCTGCACGGCGAGGGTGGCCACGCACGGGGT
>PMJN01000061.1 GCA_003157445.1 Micrococcales bacterium | reverse complement strand
CATCTCAGCACCTAGGCGGCTACACCGACCCCAAGCCGATGGCCTTCTCTGCTCTGTACCCCAACGACGGCTCGAACTACCCGGACCTGCGTGACGCCCTTGACCGGCTCAAGCTCAATGACGCCGCCCTGATCTATGAGCCCGAGACATCGGTGGCACTCGGGTTCGGCTTCCGGGTCGGATTCCTGGGCATGCTGCACCTAGAGATCGTGCGCGAGCGGCTCGAGCGTGAGTTCGACCTCGACCTCATCTCGACCCTGCCCAACGTGGTCTACGAGGTCAGCCTGGACGACGGCAAGGTCGTCACCGTGACCAACCCCAGCGAGTTCCCGAGCGGCAAAGTTGGCGACATCAAAGAACCAGTGGTTCGGGCGACGATCCTTGCCCCGAGCGAGTTCATCGGCGCCGTCATGGAGCTGTGTCAGGCTCGACGCGGTACCTTGCTGGGGATGGACTACCTCTCCGAGGAGCGCGTGGAGATGCGTTACACGCTGCCTCTGGCCGAGATCGTCTTCGACTTCTTCGATGCCCTGAAGTCCAAGACCCGGGGTTATGCCTCATTGGACTACGAACCCGCCGGCGACCAGATCGCAGAGCTGGTCAAGGTCGACATACTCCTGCAGGGCGAGGCCGTTGACGCCTTCAGCTCGATCGTTCACAAGGACAAGGCCTACGCCTATGGGCTCATGATGGCATCAAGGTTGCGTGAGCTGATCCCGCGCCAGCAGTTCGAGGTGCCGATCCAGGCCGCCATCGGCGCACGCATCATCGCCCGAGAGACCATCCGCGCCATGCGCAAAGACGTCCTGGCCAAGTGCTACGGCGGTGACATCTCGCGCAAGCGCAANNGCAAGCTGCTCGAGAAGCAGAAGGTGGGCAAGAAGCGGATGAAGATGGTCGGCCGGGTCGAGGTGCCCCAGGAGGCATTCATCGCCGCGCTGTCCAATGATGCGGCGTCCGGCGGGGACCGGACCAAGAAGTAGTTTCCTTCCATGAAGGGCGACCTGACTGAGGGGTTTCAGCGCGGGACGGTCTCCTTCGCCCGCCGTGACGACAGGCTCCGTCCTCGGCTGCAGCGGACCTGGGATGCGCACCACGAGATGTGGGTGCTGGACGTACCCAGAGTGCAGGCGTCCATGTCGGTGGCCCCGGGTTATCTGCTTGACGCCGGCCGTGACTTCGGACGGGTGGCCCCGCTGGTTGTTGAGATCGGCTCGGGCACCGGCGATGCCGTCATCCAGGGCGCCCAGGCCAGACCAGGTACCAACTTCCTGGCCGTGGAGGTCTACCGCCCGGGTCTGGCCGCGACCGTGGCCAAGATAGTCCGCCACGACCTGAGCAATGTGCGACTGGTGCAGGCCGACGCCGTCCAGGTGCTCAGGCACATGCTGGGGCGGGGGAGCGCCGCCGAGATATGGGTCTTCTTCGCCGACCCATGGCACAAGAACCGTCACCACAAGCGGCGGCTCGTCAACTCGGGTTTCGCCGACCTGGCCGCCTCTCGCCTCGCGCAGGGAGGAACGCTGCGGCTGGCGACCGACTGGGCTGACTATGCCAGACAGATGCGCGACGTCCTGGCCGCCTGTGGCTCGCTGACCAATCCCCATGGCTCGGACCTGACACCCTGCGGCCCGGCTGAGAGCACCGTGGCTGACATGCAGAGTGGCTTCGCCCCCCGATTCGAGGGTCGGGTGATGACTAGGTTCGAGCACAAGGCCTTGGAAGTGGGACGTACCGTGTACGACCTTGAGCTGCGTCGGGCCTAGTGGCCTGGCCTGGAGCGCAGAACTGTGTAGCAGAACCGGTTGTGTCACAACGGTGCCAGACCGCTCGGGTCTGGTCCAGGACGTCGGCTACCCTGACCGCACCCTCTCCGCCCGGACCGGGTTGAGAGGACACGAAGTGATCAAGTGGGTCCGGCTCGTTTCCTGGCTGCTCGCGGGGATCTTGTCCACAGTTGGGGTGGCTGTCCTCCTGTCGGCTGTTACACCGGCGGTGACAGCCCCGGCGTCGGGCTCCTACCATTCGACGGCGCCGGCCCGGATCCTGGATACCCGCGTGGGCGTGGGTATCGGCGTCGGCGCAGTCAAGCGGGGCGGCGAGGCCGTGTTGGCGGTGGCGGGTCGGTCATCAGTGCCCGCTGCGGCCTCGGCCATGGTCCTGACCGTCACCGTCACCGCGCCTAAGGGTTCGGGATACGTCACGGTCTACCCCGATGACGGAAGCGCGCGGCCTGGGACCTCGAACCTCAACTTCGTGGCCGGCCAGAGCGTGCCCACACTGGTGGTGGTCAGCGTGCCGAGCGATGGCAAGATCCGGTTCTACAACGGGTCGGGCGAGTCCGTACAGCTCATCGCCGATGTGTCCGGTTACTACACCGGTGCGAACGCGCCCAGCGGGCAGGGTGCTTTCGGTGTCCTGTCGCCGTTACGGCTGCTCGACACCCGCAGCGGCGTTGGCGCACCCGAAGCAGCAGTGGCCGCTCATGGCTCGGCCACGTTCACGGTCATCGGTAACGGGGTGCCACTGGGAGTATCTGCGGTCGTGCTGAACGTGACCGTGACCCAACCTGTGGCATCGGGCTACCTGACGGCCCACCCGGACGGTGGGCCGATCCGGACGGCCTCCAATCTCAACTTCGTGAGCAAGCAGACGGTGCCGAACCTCATGGTGGTGGCGGTGGGCGCCGACGGGAAGGTCGCCCTGTTCAACGGTTCGACAGGTACGGTGCACGTGCTCGCGGACATCTCTGGCTACTTCCTGGCCGGCGACCCGGTCAACGCCGGCATGCTTGGCGCCTTGTCGCCGGAGCGGCTGCTCGACACGCGCAACGGCATCGGGGGCCCCAAGACCGTCGTGCCCTCGCTGCAGACTCGCACCGTCTCTGTGGCCGGCCGTGGTGGAGTCCCGTTGACCGGCGTAGCAGCGGTGATCCTGAATGTCACGGTCACCGTGCCGACCGGCCCTGGCTATCTGACCGTGTACGGCGCCGCGGTCCAGCCAGGCGTGTCAAACCTGAACTTCGTCAAGGGGCAGAGCGTGCCCAACCTGGTGGTCACCCAGGTGAGCGCCAGCGGTACGGTCACGATCTTCAACGGGTCCAGTGGCTCGGTGCAGATCATTGCCGACGTCTGCGGCTTCATCCTCGGCGCAGATGCTCCTTTGCCGTCGGTCTCCAGCAGCCACTACGTCCGCAACATCAGTGGCGGCGCCTCGGACGTGGCCACGATGCACGCCGAAGGGTGCGCCGATGCTCAGGCTGGGTCGAGGCTGGTTCTGTTGGACATCGGTGCGCAGTCGAACGCCAACGTGCCGCCGTCAGCAAACGGAACCGTCCTTTCGGCGGGCAGTCATGGTGTTCGGCTGACGGACCAGGGCTCGGTGGTGCGACTGAGCTATCCGCAACTGGTAACCGCGCTGGACGCCTACACGCAGGGGTACGCCGACTGTGGTTCGGCTGGCGTGACCATCGCGGTCGGGACGAACAGCAGCGGCCCCTCTGCTACCTACTCCGCCGCCGCGAAGGGGGCCGACTGGGCCAGCCAAGTCATCGACCAGCTGACGGTCCACCCGCAGGTGAGGCTGACCGGGGCGAACGACGTCGAGGCCAGCTTCGGTGACACGCCGGTGGATGCGGCGGCATGGGAGACGTCCTACCTCGGGGCCACATCCTCGGACCTCGTCTACAGCGGCTCGGTCGACAGCTGCCCCATGACCTTCGCCTCGACGGCGGACTGCGCTCCCGCCGTGGGGCAGTCCGGGCCGTGGACACGTGCCAACTATGCGAGTCTGGCCCACGGTCTCTCGCCCGCTCGGATCACCGCGTTGCCGCAGATCTACTTTGCCTCCCAGGCGGTGCAATGGGCCAATATCAACGCAACCGCTAGCGCCAACGGGGGCGCCATCGTCTTTGCTGGGGTGTTGACCGAGAATGGCGCAGCCTGCGGCACAGACTGCGCGATGACACCGAGTCAAGGCTGGGCGGCGCTATACCACGGGTTATCGACCATCGTCGCCGCGCCAAGCATTTCGGTGGTCACCGACCTGCGAGTGGACTCCTGATCCGCGGGTCGCAGCTCGCGTGGGCCAGTCCCGACAATGACGTCGGCCCCGGAACCTGTGAGATTCCGGGGTCTACCCATTGATCATCGACGGCGAGGCCGACAATCTCACGGTGCTCCGCTGGCTCTGCCCGCATGCTTCACCGCGCGGTTCCAGCTTGGCAGGCCTGGCTGGGCAAGATCGTCGATCTCCAACCGCTCGCGCTCCCGCTGCCGGGGCGTCGACAAAGTTGCACGCGTTCTTCGGATCGCTCGCAAGGGTTCTGGTGCAAGGACGTCTTGCGAGGCGCCGTGTTGGGCCGACACGGCGTAACAGCCTGGTAGTTGAGTGCCTGGTCTGGGCTGACTGCGCCTTCTTGGTTGCGCATCGAGTTGGGATCTTTGACGTGATGGTCGGATCTCAGTATCTTGACGTCAAGATACTTTGATGGGGGATCAGCGACGACAGTGGGTGAGGCCGGCCGACATCTTCAGGATGCATCCCGGGCCGCTGACGGCCAAGGGAGTCCCGATCGACCCGAACCTGCCGATCATGGCCGCGGCGACCCTGGTCAGCACCTTCGGCAATGGCGCGCTCTTGAGCACCTTCGCGGCTCTATTTCGCTCGAGTGGTGGGGCTGAGACCAACTCAGGTTGGCTTCGGCTCTGTCTGCCGGTGCTCTGGTCGGACTGCTGGTTCAAGTCCCCGCGGGACACGTTGCGGACCTTCGCGGGCCGCGAAAGATGTTACAGATAACCACTTTTGTTGAAGGCATCCTGATGCTGGCTCTGCTCTTCGCCCGGTCGGTGTGGGCGCTGGTGGCCGTGATGGCTCTCATCTCCGTCTTCGACCTTGGCGCGGGAGCCGTTCGAAGCGGATACGTCGCCCGTCTGGGCGAGGGAGGCCAGGGCGTGCAGTTCAAGGCTTACCTGCGCGCAATGACCAACGTCGGTATCTCCTTCGGCGCCATGTTGGGCGGGTTGGCCCTGTGGGTGGATCAGGGCTGGGCCTACCTGGCACGCAGGGTGTTCGCCCTGGACGCGCTCACCTGCATTGCAGCCTCGATCTGGCTCGGCCCGCTGCCCCATATCGGACCGGCGCCACTCCCACCTTGATCACTGTGTTGTGCATCCAAGGGGGCGGCCGGGCTGGTTCATCCTAGACGCGGTGATCGCTCTTGCCAGCGTCCTGATGGTGCCGGCCTCCGCCTGGGCCCTGCAAAGCCGCGACCGTACGGGGTTCTGACTCACACCGGCTGACCTGCTCAGGGTCCCGGCCGATCCCTGCAAGGATGGACCTATGCCGAGTGCCTTGCCCGAGGGTGAACCTGCTCCACCATCTGGGGAGCTTCCTGACTACGCGCTGAAGGCGCTGGGGTCGGGGCCCTTTGGAATCTATGTTCACGTGCCGTTCTGCATGGTGCGCTGTGGCTACTGTGACTTCAATACCTACACCCTGACCGAGCTTGGAGTAGACGGTGCCAGCGTCGGGACGTACGCCGACGTCGCCCTGGCAGAGCTCGAGCTGGCCAGTCGGGTGCTGGGCCCGGGCGCCCCCGCGGTCCAGAGCGTGTTCTTCGGTGGAGGCACCCCGACCGTGCTGGCAACTGACGACCTGGTGCGGGTGCTGGACGACATAAGGGCCCGATTCGGACTGGTCCAAGGTGCTGAGGTGACCACCGAGGCCAACCCGGACTCGGTCACCCCTGCGTCGTTGCAGACGTTGGCTGCAGGCGGCTTTACCAGGGTCAGCTTCGGCATGCAGTCAGCCGTGCCCCATGTACTGGCGACGCTGGAACGCACCCACGACCCGGCCAACGTGGTCAAGGCTGTGCAGGCTTCCAGGTCCGCTGGCCTCAAGGTCAGCGTCGATCTGATCTACGGCACGCCGGGGGAGTCACTGGTGGATTGGCGCACGAGCCTGGACGCGGCGATCGACCTCGAGGTGGATCACATCTCTGCCTACGCCCTGGTTGTGGAAGAGGGCACCAAGCTGGGGGCCCAGGTCCGGCGGGGGCAGGTGCCCGCGCCCCAGGACGACGACGAGGCTGCCAAGTACGAACTGGCAGACCAGGTTCTGGGCGCCGCCGGGTATAACTGGTATGAGATCAGCAACTGGGCGCGTACACCGGCCGATCGGTGCCGGCACAACGAGGGCTACTGGTCTGACGCTCACTGGTGGGGCGTGGGACCGGGTGCACACAGCCACGTCGGTGGTGTCCGGTGGTGGAACGTCAAGCACCCCAACTCTTTTGCCACCCGGCTGGGGGCAGGGCTCTCCCCGGCAGCCGGTCGCGAGCTGCTCACCGGCGACCAGCGTTACGACGAACGGGTGCTGCTCGGGATCCGGCTGGCCGGCGGGCTGCTGATCGACGACCTGCGCCCCGAGGGTGCCTCGGCGGTGGCCGCCCTGATCGCGCAGGGACTGGTCGAGGGGCCAAGCGCACTGCGACCGCGCCGGGTCGTTCTGACCCTGCGCGGCCGCCTGCTTGCCGACACCGTCGTTCGGCGTCTGCTGGGGTTCTAGGTGACGGCTTCTAGTTGATCATCTGGGGGATGAGCGGGTAGTCGTAGTTCTCCCCCTTGTTCGCGGCGATGGAGGCCAGGATCGGGAACACGATCGCGCAGACAAACAACGCCGCGTAGGTGAACAAGCCGATGATGACGATAAGCAAGATCCCCGAGATGACGTAGCCGATGATCAAGATGATCTGGAAGTTCAGCGCCTGCGCCGAGGCGCGGCGGACGAACGGGTCCCGGTCCCTGTAGATCAGGTAGACCACCAGGGGTGCGACGAAGGAGAAGAAGATGCCACCGAGGTTTGCCAGCAACGCCCACATACGGGCGTCACTTGCCGAGACCGGCGCTGGCGCCTGTCCGTATGCCTGAGGCTGCCCGTAAGGCGGCGCCTGAGCAGGCGGTGCCTGGGCAGGCGGCGGTGGAGGTGGCGGGGGTGGCGGTGGAGCCGGCTGTCCCGAAGACGGCGGCTGCTCGGGTGTGGGCTGTCCGGAGTACGGCTGCCCACCCTCGGTGGGTTGGTCCTTCGGGTTTTCGGTCATAACAAATCCCCTCCTGAACGTCGAGCACTGCACTGGACGTACGCCCACGTAAAAATCTAGCCCTCAGAACGGACCACGTCGAGATTATGACCTCAGCGTGTTCGTTCGTCACTTTGCGTGACGTTTAGCGGGGGTTCTTGGCATCCTCCTGGTCGTGAAGGGTCGGGATTCCTGGGGTCGCGGTTAGGCGGCCTTCCGTGTTGACGCGGCTCGGGTTTCGGCCCGTGGCTGATGCGTTCGTTGACGGTCGCACCGAGCATCTGGACGGTCGCCCATCTCCGTCTCATCTGGTTGGCGACTAGGTCGCCAACCATAACCCTTCATGGGTTACAGCCCGCCATGTCGCAGTAGTGCGAACATGGCCAGTGCTCCAACCTTATGTTCGCCAACCCAACAAACCGGTGGCCATGGCCGCTCGAAATCTGCCAGCCCACCCTGCTGAACCACGCTCGACCTGGCCGCCAAATGATCCCAGCTGCGCCCGGGCGACGGTCAACTGATGGCCACGGATCGTATTTTTCGGGGCTGAACCCTGCCAATCCCGCCAGAAGTTGGCTTGTTCCGGGCCGATGTTTCACAGAAACCGACCATGAGAACAATGCGCGAACAACACGTCCTTCTGATCGCGCGTGGTATAGAAATGCTGCCGGATACTCACGGCTGCCAACCTACGGGCCAGCACCGACACCACCCATGACCACAGCCGTCGGACGATTCCGGGCCATCGCAAACCAGCAGCTAACCGCGCTAAAGGACCGGACTTGCGCAGCCAAAGGTCACCCTCACGGCTTCGCCGTCACTGTTAGCAGTGTTTGCTCTCACACTTAGTCGGTGTTCCTTCTCACCCATTGCCTGATGTTCTTCACTCCTGCGTGGTCACGAAATCAATTAGCTCTTCGACACTGGCCAACAGTGTCGGCTCCAGGTCGGAATAGGTGCGCACGGTCGCCAGGATGCGCTTCCAGGCGTGGGCGATGTCGGTCTGAGTCTCGTGCGGCCAGCCGAGGTCGGCGACGATGCCGTGCTTCCAATCTTGTCCTCGGGGGATCACCGGCCAGCTCGCCAGGCCCAGGCGTTCGGGTCGCACGGACTGCCACACATCGACATACGGGTGACCCAGGATCTTGACGAATGGAGCGTAGCGGCGCAGTGCGCGCGCCTGGGCAACCAGCTTGCTCTCCTTGGTCCCGGGGATGAGGTGGTCGACCAGAACCCCCAGACGGCGCCCCGGTGCCGGCTGGAAGTCACCGATGACGGCGGCCAGATCGTCGACGCCGTCGAGCATCTCGACGACGACTCCCTCGATCCGCAGGTCGTCGCCCCAGACCTTCTCGACGAGCTCGGCGTCGTGCTTTCCCTCCACAAAGATGCGTGAGCCTGAGGCGACCCGGGCACGGACACCCTCGACGGCCCTGGAGCCGCTGGCGGTCCTGGAGGAGGCGGCCCTGGCCTTTTGGGCGGCAGCGCGGGCGGTCGCCGTCGGCCTGGTCAAGATCACGGGTGCGCCATCGAGCAAGAACCCGGGCCCGAGCGGGAAGCCCTTGCTGCGACCGCGGCGGTCCTCCAGGTGGACAACCTGCATGCCCCCGGCCTTCTCCACCCTGACCACCGCACCACACCAGCCGGTCTCGACATCTTCGACCACCAGTCCCGGTTCGGCCTCGACCTGGCGTGCCCGTCCTGCCTTGGGGACATGCCAGTCACCGGAAAGGACGTCGGCTCCGTATCGGTTGTCCATCGTGGCATCGTAGACTTAGCACTCTGGAATGCGGAGTGCCAACGCGCCGTTGGACGATGACGGGCGGCCATGGACACGAGCGA
>PMJN01000545.1 GCA_003157445.1 Micrococcales bacterium | reverse complement strand
TGCGAGTTCGACTACTCCGGGACCCAGGCCTGCCGGGTCCTGCGTGAGGAGGGCCTTCGGGTCATCCTGGTCAACTCAAACCCCGCGACGATCATGACCGATCCCGAGTTCGCCGATGCAACCTACGTCGAGCCGATCACCCCTGAGGTCATCGAGGCGATCATCGNNAGCCCTTCACGAGGCAGGCATCCTGGAGAAGTACGGCTGCCCGCTCATCGGTGCCAGCTTCGAGGCGATTCAGCTCGGCGAGGACCGCCATCTGTTCAAAGGCGTCGTCCAACGATGTGGTGGCGAGACTGCTCGCAGCTATATCGCCCACACGATGGATGAGTGTCTTGATGCCGCAGCACAGCTCGGTTATCCAGTGGTTGTGCGTCCGTCGTTCACCATGGGCGGCCTGGGCTCTGGCTTTGCCGATAATGAGGTGGATCTGCGCCGGATGGCGGGTTCGGGCCTGCATGACTCGCCGACCACCGAGGTGCTCCTGGAGGAGTCAATCAAGGGGTGGAAGGAGTACGAGCTCGAGGTCATGCGTGACCAGGCGGACAATGTCGTGGTCATCTGCTCGATCGAGAACCTCGACCCGATGGGTGTGCACACTGGGGACTCCATCACGGTGGCGCCGGCGCTGACGCTGACCGATCGCGAGTATCAGGGGTTGCGTGACCTCGCCATCGCGATCATCCGCGAGGTGGGAGTCGACACCGGCGGCTGCAACATTCAATTCGCGGTCAACCCGCTCGACGGCCGCGTCATCGTCATCGAGATGAACCCACGGGTTTCCCGGTCCTCAGCTCTCGCCTCGAAGGCGACCGGGTTCCCTATCGCCAAGATCGCCGCGAAGTTGGCGATCGGCTACACCCTGGACGAGATCCCGAACGACATCACCAAGGTCACGCCGTCCAGTTTCGAGCCGACCCTGGACTACATCGTGGTCAAGGTGCCGCGGTTCGCGTTCGAGAAGTTCCCCGCGGCGGATCCGACGCTGACCACGACGATGAAGAGCGTCGGGGAGGCTATGGCGATCGGCCGCAATTTCACCGAGGCACTCCAGAAGGCGCTGCGTTCACTGGAGCGCCCGGGTTCGAGCTTCCACTGGCGCAAGGCCGAAGCTCCGTCCAAGGAGCAGGCACGCGCTTTGCTTGAGCAGGCACGGATACCGACTGAAGGTCGAATCGTATTGGTGCAGCAGGCTCTTCGCGGAGGGTTGTCGGTTGAGGCGGTCCACGACGCCACCGGTATCGACCCATGGTTCCTGGACCAGATATCGCTCATCAACCAGGTGGCCAAATACGTGGCAGCCAGTCCGCAGCTCACTGCTGAGGTGCTGACGCTGGCTAAGAGGCATGGCTTCTCCGATGCCCAGATCTCCGATATCTCCGGTATGCCAGAGCCTGTCGTCCGGGGGGTTCGTCACGCACTCGGTGTCCGTCCCGTCTACAAGACTGTCGATACCTGCGCGGCCGAGTTCGCGGCGCAGACGCCGTACCACTATTCAACCTACGACCAGGAGACGGAGGTCGCGCTACGCGAACGTCCGGCGGTCATCATCTTGGGCTCAGGGCCGAACCGCATCGGACAAGGCATCGAGTTCGACTACTCCTGTGTCCACGCGAGCTTTGCCCTGCGCGACCACGGTTTTGACACCGTTATGGTCAACTGCAACCCAGAGACGGTGTCCACCGACTACGACACCTCGAGCCGGCTCTACTTCGAGCCGCTGACTCTTGAGGACGTTCTGGAGGTGGTTTATGCGGAGCGTCAAGCCGGGCCAGTGGCGGGGGTGATCGTTCAGCTCGGTGGCCAGACTCCACTGGGCCTGGCGATGGCGCTCAAGGCCGAAGGTGTGCCGATCGTGGGCACGACCCCGGAGTCGATCCATCTCGCCGAGGATCGCGGCGCCTTCTCCCGAGTCCTGGCCGAGGCTCAGCTGACTTCACCACGGCACGGTATGGCATACAGCGGCGAAGAGGCCGTGGAGGTCGCTCACGAGATCGGCTACCCGGTTCTGGTCCGCCCGTCCTACGTCCTGGGTGGACGTGGCATGGAGATCGTCTACGACGACGAGACGCTGATCGGCTATGTCACGCGTGCCACTGAGGCCGCTGGCGAGCACCCGGTCCTCGTTGACCGGTTCCTCGACGACGCTATCGAGATCGACGTGGACGCGATCTACGACGGCCATGAGATGTATGTGGGCGGCATCATGGAACACATCGAGGAGGCAGGGATCCACTCCGGGGACTCGGCCTGTGTGCTGCCGCCGGTGACCCTTGGGCACCAGGAGCTTGAGCGGGTCCGCGAGTCAACGCTCAAGCTTGCCAAGGGAATTGGTGTCAGAGGCCTGATGAATGTGCAGTTTGCCTTGGCCCAGGACGTGCTTTACGTCCTGGAAGCCAACCCGCGGGCCAGTCGCACCATTCCGTTCGTGGCCAAGGCAACCGGCGTGCCGCTGGCCAAGGCGGCCGCCCGGGTGATGCTCGGCGCCACGATCGCCGAGCTGCGCGCCGAGGGGATCCTGCCAC